>JALOOK010000499.1 GCA_025454445.1 Oscillatoria sp. Prado101
ATGACATTCGGTATAAAATCAAGTGGATAAGAAGCACGAGTATTTTCAGTAAGAGAATCATCATCGAGGTCAATATTTCTCGAAGCAGGATCCCAAACGACGTTCTCGAGAATAGTTCCAAAGCGCTGAGTGCAGGCATAAATCTCGGGTTCTTGTTCCGAAGAGAGCCGAATGACCTTAGCATAGCATCCGCCTTCGAAGTTGAAAACGCCTTCATCGCTCCAGCCATGCTCATCATCGCCAATCAGGTTTCTGGATGGGTCAGCGGAGAGAGTAGTTTTACCTGTGCCGCTAAGCCCGAAGAACAGTGCAGCATCGCCTCTTTGGCCGACATTAGCAGAGCAGTGCATAGCCATAACGCCATCGAGGGGCATCAGGTAGTTCATAACCGTAAACATAGATTTTTTGATTTCACCACCATAATGAGACCCGGCGACAATGGCAATCCTGTCATATATTTTCCTGCTAAGCGCGAGCCTGTAGAAAGTGCGAGCAACAGATAGCATTATATTCCTGTGCGCAAGCAAGGAGTGACCCACCCGTGAAAAAACTAATCAACCAACCGGAAAATGTGGTGCGCGAAAGCCTGGAAGGCATGGCTGCAGCGCATCCCGACCTGATCCAAGTCCGCTTTGACCCAACGTTCGTTTACCGCACCGGCGCACCCGTCCAAGGCAAAGTCGCCCTCATCTCCGGCGGCGGTAGCGGACACGAACCCATGCACGCCGGCTTTGTGGGCACCGGCATGCTGGACGCCGCCTGTCCGGGTGAAGTCTTCACCTCCCCCACCCCCGACCAAATCCTAGAAGCCGCTCGCCAAGTTAACGGCGGTGCCGGCATCCTCAACATCGTCAAAAACTATTCCGGCGACGTGATGAACTTCGAGATGGCAGCCGAACTGGCTCACTCCGAAGGCATCCGGGTGCTCAATATCCTCATCGATGACGACGCAGCCGTCAAAGACAGCCTCTACACCCAAGGACGCCGGGGTGTAGGCACAACTGTTCTCGCGGAAAAAATCTGCGGCGCTGCAGCGGAAGGGGGTTATGACCTCAGCCGGCTGGCCGAACTCTGCCGCAAAGTGAACCTCAACGGGCGCAGCATGGGCGTGGCGCTCACCTCCTGCACCGTGCCGGCGAAAGGAAGCCCCACTTTTAACCTGGGTGAGGGTGAAATGGAAGTCGGGATTGGCATTCACGGGGAACCGGGATGCCAGCGCGTGCCGGTGAAATCCGCCGATGAAATTGCCGAGATGCTGGCGATTTCTATTATCGAGGATTCCGCTTACACTCGCACGCTTCGCGAGTGGGATGCGGACAGAGGTGAATGGGCAGAAGTGGAACTGACTGACCCGCCTTTGAGTGCCGGTGATTCAGTTTTGGCGTTTGTCAACAGTCTGGGCGGCACTCCTCTTTCTGAATTGTACATTATCTATCGCAAATTGGCGCAAATCTGCGAAAATAAAGGTATCAAGATTGCCCGCAACTTGATTGGGCCTTACATGACTTCCCTGGAGATGCAAGGTTGTTCCATAACTTTGCTGAAGCTGGATGATGAGATGATTAAACTGTGGGATGCGCCGGTTTTTACGCCGGCGTTGCGCTGGGGAATGTGACAGTTTGTAGTGAGGGCTTTTTCCTCGTTTCCTCGTTCCGGGGCAGTCGCTTCGGAACTGCCCACACCGCCACATCAGAAAACTGTGTGGGGCAGGGGTCGATGGTAGGGCGTGCAGCCCAACTACAAACACTATTGTGGGGGCAGGGATCTAGGGAGGGCGTGCAGCCCAACTACAAACATGATAAAAAAGGGGAGGTTATAACATGGTGACAAAAGAGCAAATCTTGCGGTGGTTGCAAGCAACCGCAATCATTATAGAGCAAAATAAGGACTACCTGACCGAACTCGACGCCGCGATCGGAGATGCTGACCACGGCATCAATATGAACCGGGGTTTCCAAAAGGTTATCGCCCAGTTACCGAGTGTCGCAGATAAAGATATCGGTACTATCTTCAAAACTGTCAGCATGACGCTCATCTCTAATGTGGGGGGTGCCAGCGGGCCGCTTTATGGTACTTTCTTTCTCAAGGCTAGCGCAGCAGTCGCCGGCAAGCAGGAACTCACCGGCGAGGATATTTCCGCACTCCTGCAAGCCGGTGTGGAAGGAGTCGCGCAGCGCGGTAAAGCTCAACTGGGCGACAAAACTATGCTGGACGCCCTCTCACCGGCAGCTAGCGCTTTCCAGCAAGCGATCGCTGCCGGTGCGAGCGTTGCAGAAGCATTGCAACAAGCCGTAGCAGCAGCAGAAGAGGGGATGAAAAACACTATTCCCCTGGTGGCGAAGAAAGGACGAGCCAGCTATCTGGGCGATCGCAGTGCCGGCCATCAAGACCCCGGTGCCACTTCCGCTTATCTCATCCTCAAAACTCTGCTAGAAACACGCTAAGCGGAAAGCAGCTTGAGCGCAGAAACCCGGTTTCTCAAAGAAACCGGGTTTCTGGCCACCACAGGGATCACAAATCATTTAGAACCGCTATATAAAAACAACCTCACCCCCTACCCCCCCACCCGGTGCGGGATAGGGGGGACAAGAGAAAGATGACCACCGCAATCAGCGATTCGCGGCTTCCAGGATGCACTTATCCCCTGTAACGCCCTTCCTGAAAGCGACTCACGGCTGTATCTAATTTTGCCATGCTATCTAGCCATCATTTGAAAAGGCCAAATATCTCTCCCATAATTGTAAAGGATTGCAACAATAATTAAGAAATAGTTAAAATTGCGCCAGCCTATTGACAGAGCCTGAAGACTGGAGAAATAATCGATACAGGTGCGTCAGGCTCCGGTGGGAGCCTGAGGCTCGCCAACGTCAATTAACCTGAGAATGGAATTGCTATGACTTTCAGAATTTTGAGTTTTGATGGCGGGGGAATTCGGGGCGTACTCTCTGCCCGAATCCTTAAAGAAGTTGAGCGGCAAATCAAGGAAAAGACGGGCCAACCCCTGCACGAATACTTTGACATGATTGCCGGCACTTCCACCGGCTCAATTTTAACGGCAGGAGTGGCAAATAAACTCACCGCTGACGTGATAATTGAGCTATACAAAAAACAGGGAAAGAGTATCTTTCCCTCTCAATTTAGAGTGCCATTCCTGACCGATCTAAAACATGGAGTTATTCCTGGCAAGGGCTACAAATATTCTCATGAGGGCCTGGTAAATGCGTTAAGGGAGCAGTTTGGAGATACCGCAATCAGCAAAATAGAAAGTCCAATTATATTGATTCTTGCCTACGACACACTGTATCGCAACACGACCTTTTTTACCAACTGCCATCCGGAACTGGGAGAGCGGTGGTTCGATACGATTCCCTTGTGGAAGATATGTATCTGCTCCTCATCTGCTCCAACTTTCTTTCCCCCTTATAAATTAGAGCCAGAACAAGAAGTTGGAAAGTGGGAATTTCCGCATATCGACGGGGGGGTGTCTGCCAACAATCCCTCTCTGGCTGCCATCAGCCAAGCTCTGAGTATCAGCCAGTCAAAAGATGTCCCTGAAGAGGTGAAACAGAAATACAACCTTAACAACGTCCAATTGGAAGATATTTCTCTCCTTTCTATCGGGACGGGGCAGTCCGGCCAGCTTGCAGTCGAAGTGCAGCATGGCCGCATTCGAGACACAGATGACCATGTAGCCGACGTTGAGATAGCCGTGATGATCGAGCGCATAGTTCGGAAAGAAGTTCGCGCCGACGTGTCTCTGGCGCACCGGCTTGCCCGCCAGCATCGTTTCGT
>JALOOK010000076.1 GCA_025454445.1 Oscillatoria sp. Prado101
GGTGCGGCGTACTTGACCTCTTCCCGGCGCTCGTTAGCCCACAGGTCTTGGAAGTCAGCCAGGGTGCGCTGTCCCCGCCCCACTTGCACCAGCAGCCCCACCAGCAGGCGCATCATGCCGTAGAGAAAGCCATTGGCTTGCACTTCGATGTAAAGGAATGGCCCTTGCCTGCCGCACTCAGCCGCCTGCACGTCCACCCAGGAATGGGAGCGGCTGCTGCGGCTGCGGTGAAAGGCGGCCAGATGGTGGCTGCCGATCAGCTGCTGCAAGGCGGCGAGTATGAGTGATTCATCCAGAGGCCCGTAATAATAATGCCAAGCGAAGGCCCGCACGAACAAGTTCGGTTGCGGATCGGTGTAGAGGGTGTAGCGGTATCGCCGCCACGAGGCAGAGAAGCGAGCGTGCCAGTTGCTGTCAACCTGCGCCGAAGCTCGCACCGCGATATCAGGGGGCAGCTGGGTGTTGAGAACAGCCGCCCATTTGTGGGGGGGGACAGTAAGCGCCGTGTCAAAGTGAGCCACTTGAGCGGCGGCGTGGACACCGGCATCGGTGCGACCGGCACCGTAAAGGGTCACCGGTCGGCCGTGTGCCGATTGCAGGATTTTTTCAATTTCTTCCTGCACGGTGCGCTCTTTGGGCTGCCGCTGCCAGCCGTGGAAGTGGGTGCCCAGGTATTGGATGGCCAGGGCGATGCGTTTGGTTGACAGGGGCTCTGTGTCTGACATCAAAGTGGGCGCGGTTAATCGACCAGCTCTAGAATAGCCATTTCAGCATTATCTCCCCGTCTGGGCACGGTGCGCAGAATGCGGGTGTACCCCCCGTTGCGCTTGCCGTAGCGGTCTTTTACCTGTTCAAACAGGGCGTGGACGAGCTGTTTGTCGTAAACATAGCCTATGGCCTGCCGGCGAGCCGCCAGAGAGCCATCCTTGGCCAAAGAAATGATCCGCTCGGCTTCCGGCTGGACAGCCTTGGCCCGCACTTTGGTCGTGGTGATCCGACCGTGACGAATCAGCTCTGTGGTCAGAGCCCGCAGCAGAGCTCGCCGCTGGTCAGCTGGCTTGCTCAGTTTAGGAACGCGACAACCGTGACGCATAATTTGGTGTCAAGAATGAAGAATCGAGTGTCAGTGAGCAGTTGGGAAGTCGCACTTCCCGATTAAATCTTTGATGAGCGGGGGGGACTGTTGAGAGGTTTAATCGAGAGCGATTTTCCTGTCAAAGGGCGCAGCCAATATCCTCCTGCTTTGGCTAGCCAGCGGCGCTCCCCAAAGCCGAATTTTTCTTTTTTTAGTCTGAGCCTGGTTAATTCACGAGCTGTCTGACTCCAGATTATTGCCCCTGATGGGGCTCCTGGTTTTGTTTGCCAAGGGAGTCGGTCAAGTGGCCGGTAGTTCCAGCCCCCAGCCTGACAGGTCATGGTGTCAAAGGCTCGCTTTTATGTATTTTAGCGTGCTCCCGGACTCCCCTTCTGACTCACTCAAATATTATTCACTCAGTATTACGCCTCACTTGTGAGAGTACATGAAGGAGTAAATATAATTTTTACCCCTTCATATTTGACAGATCGCTCTTTTCTAGCTCGTTTTAGCCTGCTTTTCTTGAGGCAGCGTGATGCCCAAGCGCTTCTGCAAGGCTTCTATGACTTCTTCGGCTGACTTTTGACCGAAGTTTTTGATCTCTAGCAGGTCTTCTTGGGTGTAGTCCAGCAAATCCGCCACAGAGTTAATTTGGGCTCGCTTCAGGCAGTTATAGGCTCGCACTGAGAGCTGCAATTCCTCGATGGGAATCTGGCTGGTTGGGTCATCTGAATCGCCGTCACGTTTCTCCAGCCCCTGAAAGTTAATATCTTTGAGTGGGTTGAAAAGCTCCACAAGCAGTCCGGCTGCTGAGCTGAGGGCTTCTTGGGGGCTAAGACTGCCATTCGTCCAGATTTCCAGAATCAGGCGGTCTTTCTCCACAGCACCGCCCCTGCCGGCGTCTTCAACGATGTAGTTGACTTGGCGCACCGGCATAAAAATAGCGTCAATTTGAAGGAAATCCAGGGCGCTCGCTTCGTCGCGCCCCCGCTCGACTGAGCGATACCCCTTGCCTTTTTCAATGCGAAATTCCATCTCTAGGGTGGCTCCTTCGGAGAGGGTGGCCACATACTGGCTCGGAGAAACCACCTGGATTTCAGAGGGCAGGTCGAACTGGGCCGCCGTGACCCGGGCTGGCCCTTTGGCCAGCAATCGACCGATTTGCGGTTGAGAAGTATAGCTTTTGAGGACAATTTCCTTCATATTCAGGAGGATTTCCAGCACATCCTCCCGCACCCCGGCAATGGTGGCAAATTCATGATTGACGCCCGCAATGCGGACTGCCGTCACGGAGGCCCCTTCCAGGTTGCTCAGCAGCACCCGCCTCAGCGCATTGCCGACTGTTGTGGCTTGCCCTCGTTCCAGCGGCTCTATAATAAATTTGCCGTACTGGCTGTGGTCTTTCTCAGTGCTGGACTCTACACACTCTATCTGAAACTGCGCCACGGAGTTACCTCCCTTCTCCTTTGTGCCTGGAAGCGCCGCAGGCGCTCCCGGTGGTGAATGCTGCAACCTTTGACTGATACAGCGCGGACATGACAGCCATCACATTCCACGCGCTACACTTACTTCCTGCTTTACTGACTCCCTGATGTGGCCACACCAGGATTTTTTTTTACTTCCCACAGCACCAGATGCCTCCTTGCCGCCCTATTAGGACAGTGTTCCAGATGGAGACGGCCCTAAAAATCAAATGCCTTGCGCTCTCGGAGCGCCGGCTGCAGCGTCAAACCCGCTTGCCCTGTAATCGGCGGGCGCGAAAGCACTCCTGCTGCCGGCCTGGGTGAGAACCCCGGTTCACCGCAGGCCGGTACTCTGTCAAGCTGCTGCCGCTTGAATTGACAGAGCAGCATATCCACCGGCAGCCACTCGCGGGCGGGCATGCCGGGGAAGCTCCCTGACGGTGCTTTCTCTGTGCGGGCGCAGGTGCGCTCTGGCAGTCTCCGGGGTGACAAAAGCCCGCTGCCCGAAAAATCGTCAAAGTCAGAGACGGTCAAGGGTGCGGGGTAATAGGGTCATTGGTGCCATCCATTCAGAACTTCTCGCTTTTTTCCTCTCCCGTCTCACTTCTGACTTTTGTTTGAGCAGCAAAGCTTGCCTTCAGACTCGCCGGCGTTTTGGGGGCCGGCAGCCGTTGTGGGGGATGGGGGTAATGTCCCGAATCAGTGTGATTTCCAGCCCTGCACCTTGCAGAGCGCGAATTGCAGTTTCCCGGCCCGCTCCCGGCCCACTCACCATCACTTCTATCTGGCGCATCCCCTGGTCATTGGCTCTGCGGGCCGCACTTTCAGCGGCGGTTTGGGCGGCAAAGGGGGTGCCTTTCTTGGCTCCCTTAAAGCCGCTGGAACCCGCTGATGCCCAGGAGATCACCTCACCGTTTTGATCGGCAATCGTGACAATAGTGTTATTAAAGGTAGACTGGATGTAAGCTACTCCATTCGGTACATTCCGCTTTTGCTTGCGGGGCCCAGCTTTTTTCGGTGTTTGTCGCGCCATAGTTCTTGAGAGTGTTTTTAGTTAACTGTTCAGCAGGCGTGTGACTTACTTCTTAGCGGCTGCCTTCTTCTTGCCAGCTACCGTTCGGCGGGCCCCGCGACGGGTGCGGGCATTGGTGCGGGTTCTCTGTCCGCGAACCGGCAGCCCCAGGCGGTGCCGGCGTCCTCGGTAGGTGCCAATATCCATCAGGCGCTTGATGTTCATATTTTCCCAGCGCCTGAGATCCCCTTCGACTTGATAGTCGTTTTCTACCGCATCTCTTAATGCGGCCACATCTGCGTCACTTAAATCTTTAACTCGGGTGTCAGGATTCACACCCGTTTTGGCCAAAATCTCCTGAGAGCGCGATAGGCCAATTCCATAAATATAGGTCAGGCCAATCTCTACGCGCTTGTCCCGAGGAAGATCTACCCCGGCAATCCGTGCCACGCTTCTTTCCCCCTAGTGTTTTTCTCGTGTTGCTAAAATTTCCGACGATCGAGTTGATGCCATACCGGCATCCCACTGTGCTGCGCCCTGCCTCTAACCTTGACGTTGCTTGTGTTTCGGGTTAGAACAGATTACCATCACCCGTCCGCGGCGGCGGATGATCCGGCATTTATCGCAAATTTTCTTGACTGACGATCTTACTTTCATGCAAAGAATCCCGCTGGATACCCCCTGCCCGCCTAATTTGGCCAAGGGAGGAAAGCGAGGCGGGGTGTGGCGCTTCCCTAATATCAATTGCTTGCCCGTTTTTTAGCCGGTCGGGCAGTACCTGCGCCCCTATTGCTGGCCGCTGCCATTGAATGCGCCCGCCCAGATGTTTTTGAGGGCCGCGCACGACTGGCAGCGTCGCGAGCCTCCCGAACCCAAGGTTCAGTTCATCTGGGCACTGGACCTTTGTCGGCTGCCTCACTCACTCTCGCGTGCGAAACAGCTGGGTTTCTGCAAGCCCCCTTCCAGAAAAGAGCTAGGACAGAGGGGTAGACAGCGGCGCTGGCCTCACTACAAACGTAATATTATATCAATTTATCTGCCTGATTGCAAGCAACTCATACTCAGCACTCGGTATAACTGAGTTTTGAAAACCTTTTATCTAAACCTACTTCTTGCGAAGACGGTAAGTAATTCTACCTTTGGTCAAGTCATAAGGGGTCAGCTCGACTTTCACCCGATCTCCGGGCAAAATTTTGATGTAGTTGCGCCGGATCTTGCCGGAAATGTGGGCCAGTACGTTAAACCCGTTGTCCAGGTCAACGCGAAACATGGCATTGGGCAGGGATTCCGTCACCGTGCCTTCCATCTCAATCAAATCTTGCTTAGCCAACTTCTTTTTACCTCAACGCTACGGCCCGGGGAACTCAACTAACACGGTTTTCCGCTTTCCCTTGACGGGAACTGCTCTGGGGATCTCATTTTAACATATCTTAGTAAACCTTAACCCCAAAGCAGTCTGAAACTCGGCGTCGGGCTGCGCCGGCCCCTAGAACTGGCAAGGGCGCACTCACTCAACAGCACCGGTGCCCGCGTCGCACGAGCCAATAACTTGTTTGAGCTGTGCCGTGACTAATTCCATTGACAGATTGCCATTCACAGAAACCAACTGCTGGCGCTCACTGTAGAAGTCGATCAGCGGTGCGGTTTGCTGGCGATAGACTTCCAAGCGCCGGCGAATCGTCTCCTCATTATCATCCTTGCGCCCCTCCTTCAGCCCCCGGCTCAGCATGCGAGCCACCAAGACCTGATCCGGCACCTCCAGATTGACGACGCGATCGTAAACCTGAGCCATTTCCTCAAGCAGCGCGTCCAAAAAAGATGCCTGAGAGACATTGCGCGGGAAGCCGTCCAAAATCCAGCCCGCTTTGGCGTCCGCCTGACTGAGGCGCTCCCGCATCATATCCAGAATCAGCCCGTCGGGAACCAACTCGCCTTTGTCCATAAAAGCTTGCGCCTTTTGGCCCAAGGGAGTCTTTTGGGCGACGTTGGAGCGCAACATATCACCCGTGGAAATATGAGGAATTTCACATATCTCAGCCAGCTTATGAGCTTGCGTGCCCTTACCCGCACCGGGTGGTCCCAGGAAAATCAATCGCGCCACTATTGCTTCACCATTCCTTCGTATCGCTGGGATATGACGTAAGTTTGAATTTGTTTTGCCGTATCAATCGCCACCCCCACCAGAATCAGCAGGGAAGTAGCACCGAGTCCTTGAAAAGTCCTGACGCCGGTAGCGCTTTCTACAGCCGTGGGCACAATAGCCACCAAGCCCAGAAAGATGGCTCCCAAAAAGGTCAGCCGGTTCAAAACCCGCTCCACATACTCACTTGTCGCCTTCCCCGGACGAATGCCCGGTATGCTCGCCCCCATCTTTTTCAAGTTCTGAGCCATATCTACTGGGTTGACAATCAGGGAAGCGTAGAAATAGCTGAAGAAAACAATCAGAGTCAGGTAGAAAGCCACATACAGCCAAGGGGCCGGGCCTCCCGGGCTGAGATAATTAGCGACTTGAATCAAAAATTCATTGCGGGTGAACTGTGCCAGCGAGTAGGGCAAAATCAAAACTGCCGAGGCAAAAATGATCGGCATCACACCGCCCTGATTCAAGCGCAGTGGCAGATAGCTGGTGCGCTCCCTGTAAAGGCGTCGCCCGACTTGCCGGCGTGCTGAAATGATGGGAATGCGGCGGGTTCCTTCCTGAACAAACACGATCCCCACAATCATCACCAAGAAAACCACCAGCAGCACGATCACCTGGCCCACTCTCTCCCGGCCTCCCGTCTGGGCGTACTCAATCGTGTTCCCCAAGGAGCGGGGCAGCACGGCCACAATATTGAGAAAAATCAGCAGAGATGCGCCATTGCCAATGCCGCGCTCGGTAATCAGCTCCGACACCCACATGACAAACATCGAACCGGCGCTGAGGGCCAGCACAGTTTCAGCCACAAACACAGGGCCGGGACTGACCGCCGCTCCAGAATTGGAAACCCACAGAGCAATACCAATACTTTGAATCACCGCCCAACCGACTGCCACATAGCGCGTGATTTGAGAAATCTTGCGCCGCCCCGCTTCCCCTTCATTTTTCTGCAGCTCTTCCAAAGCGGGGATAGCTGCTGTCATCAGCTGCAAAATGATGGAAGCGTTAATGTAAGGCAAGATTCCCAGGGCAAAAATTCCCAGGGTGCGAATGCCGCCCCCCGAGAAAAAGTCCAAGAAACCGATTAAAGGGCTGTTGCTAATATTCGCTTGAAAGGCGGTTCGATCCACCCCCGGTACCGGCAAAAAGATGCCCAGGCGCACCAAAATCAGCAGGCCAACAGTGACGAGCAACCGGCCCCTGAGGCCAGCCGCTTGCGCCATCTGCATAAAAGTTTCTTGGGCTGTTGGAGCTTTATCTCGACTAACGACCATGCAGGCGTACCTCTCAATACAGTTGAGCGAGCTTCTTTGCGCGACTGGAACAGGCCAGCGCCATCGGTGTCGCCGCGGTTGACGGATATCCTCTGTCTCCAGTTGGACATCTCGGGCCAGCCCCGCACCACTCAGGCTCCTGCAACCTCACAGCTGCCGCCCGCCGCCTCAATTTTGGCGCGAGCACCGGCTGTAAAGGCAGCTGCCCTTACATTCAGCGGGACATTGAGTTCCCCATCACCTAAAATTTTCAGCGAGCCTTTATTGGCTGTGACAATGCCAGCTTCTATCAGCGAGTCCAGAGTCACTTCTGTATTCGCCGGCAGCGATGCCAGCTTGCTTACATTAATCGTAGTGTATTCCTTGCGATTAATGATGGTAAAGCGCTTCAGTTTGGGCAAGCGCCGGTACAGGGGCATCTGGCCCCCTTCAAACCCGGGCCGCGTGCTGCCGCCCGATCTAGCTTTCTGACCGCGCATCCCCTTGCCGGCGCTGGCACCTTGACCGGCAGAAACGCCCCGCCCCAAACGGCGGCGGCGCTTTTGGGAGCCCTGCTTGGGCACCGCATCTTGCAATCTCATAAGTTTGTTCCCTGCATGGAAGCTGTGTGCTGGAAGCTGTCAGCTGTCAGCCGACGATTGGCCCTCCCAGCTGAGAGCTGACAAAAACTAAGTGTAAAGGTTCTCGACGGGAATGCCCCGCTCTTGCGCCACTTCGGAGAAGGTGCGCAGGCTGGCCAAAGCGTTAACAGCGGCGCGGGCATTGTTCAGGGGATTGCCCGATCCCAGCTGCTTGGCCAGGATGTTGCGCACACCGGCCAGTTCCAGAACCGTGCGCACAGAGCCCCCGGCAATCACGCCCGTCCCCGGAGATGCCGGTCGCATGATCACCGCCGCGCCGGTGGCGGCACCCTTGGTGGGGTGGGGGATAGAATTGGACTTAGTGATCGGCACCTCAATCAAGTGCTTTTTGCCGTCAACCACCCCTTTTTTGACAGCGCTGATCACATCAGAAGCTTTGCCGACTCCCACGCCGACTTGGCCCCGCTCGTTGCCAACCACGACGATGGCGCGGAAGCTGAGCTTTTTACCGCCCTTAACCACTTTTGTCACCCGGCGGATCTGAACCACCCGCTCTTGCCACTCGCTTTCTTTTTCCCGAGGGCGACTGCTTTTTTTTCTACTGCTGCGTTGTTGCTGCTGTTCCGCCATAGCTTTTTCCTTACTGATGTTTCAAGGTTTGAAGGAAAGAAGGTTTGATGCCGCGCACACGCATGAGCTATCGCATCTCACCTGAATGCTTGCCTTTCCAACTTTCCCACAAACCCCCTAAAAATCCAATCCAGCTTCGCGAGCGGCATCGGCCAGGGCTTTAATGCGACCGTGGTAGAGGTTGCCGCCGCGATCGAAAACAACCTTTTGAATGCCTAATTCCTGCAACCGCGCGGCAATCGACTTGCCGACCAAGACCGAAGCCTCGCAGTTAGCCCCAGACTTCAATTGAGACTTCAGCTGTGGCTCTAGACTGGAGGCGGCGACCAGGGTGTGGTGCGCGGTGTCGTCAATCACCTGGGCGTAGATGTGTTCACAGGAGCGAAACACAGCCAAGCGAGGGCGTTCTGGGGTGCCCAACACTTTGCGCCGGACTCGCCGGTGGCGGCGAGCGATAGATTGAGATCGAGTTAGCTTCATTTCTTACCCTTACCTCCTGCTTTGCCAACCTTGCGTCTGACGAATTCCCCCGCATAGCGGATGCCTTTGCCCTTATAGACTTCCGGCGGCCTGACGGCACGAATCCTGGCCGCTGTATTCCCCACCACTTCTTTATCAATGCCGCTAACAATCACGTTGGTGTTGTTTTCGACCGCCAAGAGGATGCCCTCAGGCGGTTGAATTTCCACGGGCTTGCTGTAGCCCACATTGAGAATCAGGGTGCGGCCCTGAACCTGGGCCCGATAGCCGACCCCCTGAATTTCCAGGCGTTTCTGAAAGCCGGCGGACACGCCGTCAATCATATTGGCCACCAAGGTGCGGCACAAGCCGTGGCGCTGGCGAGCCGCTCTCGACTCGTCCCGCCGCGTCACCGTAATGGTGCCGCTCTCCTCAACGACCAGGACTTCCTCGGGCAAAACCCGAGACAGCTCGCCTTTTGGCCCTTTTACAGCCACCCGCTGTCCGTCAATTTCTACTGTTACTTTGCCGGGGATGGGAATAGGGCGCTTGCCGATACGAGACATGACGATCACTCCTAACTACTGCATGGATTTTCGATTTTGGATGCAAGGATTCAACCTTTCTATCTAAAATCTAAAATCTAAAAACGCCTCTACCAGACATAACAGAGCACTTCTCCTCCCAAGCCAGCTCGACGAGCCTCTCGGTCGGTCATAATGCCCGATGACGTGGAAATGATAGCAATGCCGATCCCGCCCAAAACCCGTGGCAATTCTTTCCGGTTGGAGTACACCCGCAATCCCGGTCTGCTGACTCGCTTGAGAGCGGTGATAATTGGCTTGCGGTTCTTCCCCTTGTACTTTAAGGACAGCACCAGCTGCACTTTCACCCCTTCGCCCACCTCTGAGCAGTCCGCAATAAATCCTTCATCCTTAAGGACTTTTGCAATACTCCTGGTCATTTTAGTAGCCGGCACTGATGTCGTTTCGTGCCGCGCCATACTCGAATTGCGGATGCGAGTTAGCATATCTGCAATTGTGTCGTTAGCCGCCATCGTTCCTCCTTATAAAATTTTTCAGGTAGTCCGGAAGGGCATACCCATTTCTTTAAGCAAGGCGCGGCCCTCTTCGTCGTTTTTTGCCGTGGTAGTTATTGAAATATCCATCCCGCGGATTTGGTCGATACTGTCGTACTCAACTTCTGGAAAAATTAGCTGCTCTCTAACGCCCAAGGTATAATTCCCCCGGCCATCAAAACTCTTGGGACTTACGCCGCGAAAGTCCCGAATGCGGGGCAGCGCCAGATTGATCAGCCGGTCCAGGAAGGCGTACATACGCTCGCCTCTCAGGGTAACCATAATGCCCACCGGCATTCCCTGACGGATTTTGAAACCGGCAATTGCTTTTTTCGCACGAGTCACCACCGGCTTTTGGCCTGTTATCAGACCGATTTCCTTCAAGGACGCTTCCATTGCCTTGGCATTCTGAGCCGCATCCCCTATGCCTCTATTCACGGTGACTTTTACCAGCTTGGGCACCTGATGGATGTTCGTGTAATGGAACTGCTCCATCAGTTTAGGGACAATTTTCTCACCGTACAGGATTTTCAGCCGATCTGCCATAATTTCTCCTTCTCACACTCCCTGGTCTTGGTCAGGGACTTAACTCTCACTTCTGAATTCAGGGCTTGAGCCAAAGCAGCGCCAGATCACTTGTGCCTGAATGCCGTTCCCCAACGTTGCCACAGCGGCTAGTCAATGATTTCGCCCGTCTTTTTCAGCATGCGCACTTTGCGCCCGTCTTCGGTAAACGTATAGCCAACCCGGCTGACTGTTTTTTCCTTAGCGGAATACAGCATCACGTTGGAACTGTGAATCGGCGCTTCAAAATTTACAATTTTCCCCGACTCCCCCTCCTGCTGGGCTTTCATATGCTTGGTTTTAACATTCACCCCTTTGACAACCACTTGGCTCTCTTTAGGGATGGTGCGCAGTATTTCGCCGACTTTGCCTTTCTCTTTGCCTGCGATCACCTGAACGGTGTCACCTTTTTTGACGTGCATTTTGTAGCGCACGGGTTGGTTGTTTGCTTTTTGTGAGCCGCCCTTAATTGGGACTGCCATCAGAGTACCTCCGGTGCCAGAGAAACTATTTTAGTGAAATTTTTGTCGCGCAGTTCGCGAGCCACCGGCCCGAAAACGCGGGTTCCTTTGGGGTTGCCGTCGGCGTTGATGATCACGGCGGCGTTGTCGTCAAAGCGAATGCTCATGCCGCTGTCCCTGCGCAGGCCCTTGCGGGTGCGCACGACCACCGCCCGCACGACGTCCGACTTTTTGACGGCCATATTGGGGATGGCATCTTTGACGACGGCGATAATCACGTCGCCGACATTGGCGTAGGTGCGACCGCCGCCCAGAACGCGGATGCACATCAATTTGCGGGCTCCGCTGTTGTCGGCAACGTTGAGGTAGCTTTCTTGCTGAATCACAGTTGGTTTTCCTTGCAGTTGGAACGCTGGAACGCTGGAACGCTGGCGCGTTTTTAGCTCGCTAAAAACTTCCAGAAAAGCTTTCCCAAAAATTCTTTAAGCTTGCGCGGTGCCGGTGAGAATCTCTGTGACCACCCAGCGCTTTGTCTTGCTGAGGGGGCGAGTTTCCTGAATCCGCACCCTGTCGCCTTCTTTGCAGCGATTTTCTTCGTCGTGAGCTTTGTACCGCTTGGTGCGCACCACGATTTTGCCGTATTTCGGGTGGGGCGACCGGTTTTCGATGGCCACCACTACGGTTTTGTTCATTTTGTCGCTGACTACCAAGCCAACTCGTTCTTTTACTGCCATTGTCACCTACTCCACAACTGGGCCCGATTCTGTGCCTGCAGATTT
>JALOOK010000077.1 GCA_025454445.1 Oscillatoria sp. Prado101
TGGGAGAGGGGGGAATCAATAATTTTCCCATCTTCAAATTGAGAGAGGGTAAACACACAAATGGGACGCTCCCTAAGGCATAATTTTAAAGGCACGCCTGCCAATTTCTTTCTTTTGAATGACTGACTTCCTACTTTTGAGTTAAGATATGCCCGCTGCTTTGCCGATTGGATTCCCACCGCCGACTGAGGTTGGCGTTATTGAAGTTAAGCACTATCCCGAGTATCGCGCTGTCACTTACACCCACACGGGGGACGTGCGGCAAGCGACCCGGGTTGCTTTTGACCCGCTGTTCCAGCACATCAGCAGCAACCAAATCGCTATGACCACGCCGGTGGAAGCTCGCTATTTGGCAGAGGTGCCGGCGCACTTCGATTCTCCCAGCACCGCTGAAGTTTCTTTCCTGTATCCCAACCCTAATATTATCCCACACCGGATTGACTCCGGTGTTAAGGTAACAGATTACCCGGCAATGACGGCTGTCAGCACCGGCATTCAGGGTGCCTACTCTTGGGAAAGCTACCAAACCCATCTCCGCAAGTTGCTGGACTGGCTCGCCCAAAACCCCCAGTATGAAATGGCTGGCCCGCCGCGCCGGTTGCTCTACAATTCTCCGATGACGCCTGAATCTCTGAAGCGCAGCGAGGTGCAGATTCCTATTGTGCCGGTGAGGTTTTAAGTAAACCGCCAAGACGCCATAGACGCGGCAGCGGATCGCCCGCAGGGTAGGACGCCAAGGAAAGAAAGGAGATGTGGCAGAAAACTGGTTTGGCTTCTTTTAGCCTAATCTGTTAGTCTATGTTCTATAGAAGGTTTAAATGATTTGCGCAGCCGCGCTTGGCCCAGACCCCCGGTTTCTTAAAGAAACCGGGGGTCTGCAATTTACACTAAGGTTATTGACGCGCTATATCTCACGCCCCGACTTGCAATGAAGTCCCTACCCCCAAAGGAGTGGATAAATTTAAAGAAATATTAAGATAGTTGCGCTCGTGGTGCTGCGGTGTTTATAGTTAGAGAAACAGCATTGAACACCACCGGCAGCCAGCAGAAGCCGAGACAGTCGGGTGCGGGGGAAAATGGGAATTGGCCGCCGGCTATTGACCATTACCCAATTCCTCTGTCCGGCTGTGGGGACTGATAACGCTAAAAAGAAAAGAGATGAATCAAGAAATAAGGCCAATGCCGACGTGCCTCTACCAGCTGCTTGAGATTCAGGCAGAAAAAAACCCAAACGCGATTGCCATTACTGCGCCTGGAAGGGAGCCGCTCACTTATGGTAAGCTGTGGGATACAATTCAAAATATTGTTGCCGGACTGAATGCAATTGGCGTGGGGCGCAATGACCGGGTGGCGGTCGCCCTTGCTAATGGCCCGGAAATGGCCGTCGCCTTTTTAGGCATCGCTTCGGGTGCCACCTGCGCCCCCCTCAATCCCGCCTACCGGACGAATGAATTTGACTTTTACCTGTCGGATCTGAATGCGAAAGCGCTAATAATTCAGTCAGGTGTTGCCGAAACGGCTGTAGAAGTCGCCCGGAAACGGGGCATCCCTATTATAGAACTTTCTCCCGTAAAAGAAGCGGAAACTGGTATTTTTAGCCTGACCGGTGGGGAAGCAAAGCCGGCAAAACAGGCTGGGCTGGCGGTGCATGACGATATCGCCTTGGTGCTGCACACTTCCGGCACCACATCCCGCCCCAAAATTGTGCCGCTGACGCACAGCAATCTCTGCGCTTCAGCACAAAACATTCGCAGTTCGTTGCAGCTGGATTCGGGAGATTGCTGTCTGAATGTGATGCCGCTGTTTCACATTCACGGGCTTATCGGTGCGCTGCTTTCCTCCCTGAGTGCCGGTGCTTCTGTGGTTTGCACTCCCGGTTTTTACGCTCCAAAGTTCTTTGAGTGGCTTGACGAATTTCGCCCGACATGGTATACTGCTGTTCCTACCATGCACCAAGCAATTCTGGCGCGGGCTGCAGCCAATGCCGAAATTATTGCCCGCTGTGGGATAAGATTAATTCGCTCCTCCTCCGCTGCGCTGCCTCCGCAGGTGATGGCAGAGATAGAGAGGACATTCAGCGCCCCGGTAATCGAAGCTTATGGGATGACAGAAGCCTCCCATCAAATGGCTAGCAATCCTCTGCCACCGCGCGCGCGCAAAGCGGGTTCGGTTGGGGTAGCGGCGGGACCGACAATCGCGATTATGGACGAGTCGGGGAACGTGCTGAGTGCCGGTGAAACCGGCGAGATAGTTATCCGAGGTGCCAGCGTCACCGCCGGCTACGAAAACAATCCAAAAGCCAACGAAAGCGCCTTTACGCAGGGATGGTTCCGCACCGGCGACCAAGGGTATTTAGATAGCGACGGCTACCTGTTCATCAAAGGGCGGATTAAAGAACTGATTAACCGGGGCGGCGAGAAAATTTCGCCCCGCGAAGTCGATGAAGTGCTGCTGAATCATCCGGCTGTAGCGCAGGCTGTGACCTTCGCCCTCCCCCACCCCCAACTGGGTGAGGATGTGGGCGCGGCGGTGGTGTTGCGAGAAAACTCATCGGTTACAGAAAGAGAGATTCAGGAATTCGCGGCGGCGCAACTGGCGGATTTTAAAGTGCCGCGCCGGGTAATTTTCCTGGAGGAAATTCCGAAAGGGCCCACCGGCAAATTGCAGCGGATTGGCTTAGCCGAGAAGTTGGGAATTGCGGCGGATGAGCCGGCAGAGTCCTTAACAGCGTTCGCGCCTCCCAGCACCGTCGCAGAAGAAAAATTAGCGGCGATCTGGTCAGAGGTGTTAGGAATCGAGAAAGTAGGCGTGCGCGACAACTTCTTCGAGTTGGGGGGAGATTCGATTCTGGCGGCGCAGATTGTAAACCGAGTGCGCTCGGAAATGCAAGTGGAGCTGTCGTTTCTGGATTTGTGGCAGAACCCCACGGTAGCGGGGATGGCGGCAGAGACAACCCGAAAACAAGGCGTGCCTGCCGCACCGATTCAGCGGATTTCCAGAGAGGGAGAATTGCCCCTTTCTTTTGCCCAAGCCCAAATATGGTTTTTCGAGCAGTTGGAACCAGAGAATACGGCTTTCAACCGGCCTGTTGCGCTGCGCCTGACAGGGAAGCTCAATGTGGCAGCACTGGAGCAAAGTTTGAATGAGATTGTGCGCCGGCACGAAGTTTTGAGAGCGAGTTTTCCGGCGGTGGATGGCGTGCCGGTGCAGGCAATTGCCCCCAATCTCAGCTTATCGCTGCCGGTGACAGATATCAGCGATTTGCCCGATCGCGAGCGAAAAGCTGAAGCTCAGAGACGGGTTACAGAAGACGCTCAGCGTCCTTTCGATTTGGCCAGAGGGCCTTTGGTGAGAGCCACCTTGTTGCGGCTGAGTTCAGAAGATCACCGCCTGCTTTTAGCAATGCACCACACTGTCTTTGACGGGTGGTCTGTGGGAGTTCTGCTGCAGGAAGTCGCAGCACTCTACGAAGCCTTTTCCACCGGCAACCCCTCGCCGCTTCCGGAACTGCCGGTGCAGTATGCAGACTTTACAGTTTGGCAGCAGCAGTGGCTGAGTGGGGAGGTGCTGGAGTCTCAACTCGCCTACTGGAAAAAACAGCTTGCCGGTGCGAATTTTGTGCTGGAACTGCCGGCGGACAGACTGCGACCGGCAGTGCAAACCTACCGGGGGGCCAAGCACTCTTTCATGCTGCCAGTCTCCCTAGGTGAATCCCTGAAAAAGCTGAGCCAGCAAGAAAAAGTTACCCTATTTGTGACGTTGCTAGCCGCTTTCGCGACACTGCTATATCGCTATACGGGTCAGGATGATGTTATAATAGGTACTCCGATTGCCGGTCGCAATCGCATCGAGACAGAAAAACTGATTGGGGTGTTTATCAACACTTTGGTTCTGCGCACTAACCTGGGAGGAAATCCGTCGTTTCGAGAGCTGTTGGGTCGAGTTGGGGAAGTGGCGCTGGGAGCACTGGCGCACCAGGACTTGCCTTTCGAGAAACTGGTAGAAGAGCTGCACCCGCAACGAGACTTGAGCCGGTCGCCGGTCTTTCAGGTGATATTTCAATTGAAAAACCTCCCCAGCGAGACGGGAGACGTGCGAGGTTTGACAATCGAGGAATTCGACGTCGATACAGGGGCTGCCAAGGTGGATTTAAACCTAGAAATAGTCGAGAAACCCTCTGGGCTGTCCTGTGTGTGCGAGTACAGCACCGACTTGTTCGACGACGCCACCATTGAGCGGATGGGCGGGCATTTCCAGACATTGCTAGAGGGGATTGTGGCTAATCCCGAACGGCGAGTTTCGGATTTGCCCCTGCTGACAGAAGCGGAGCGACATCAGTTGTTGGTGGAGTGGAATCAAACCCGGGCGGATTACCCGCGAGATAAGTGCGTCCACGAGATGTTTGAGGAACAGGTGGAGCGAACGCCGGATGCTGTGCAGGAACTCGGTGCTGGACCGGAGGTGCTCGTTGGGATTTGTCTGGAGCGCTCTTTAGAGATGGTAGTAGGACTGTTGGGAATTCTCAAAGCCGGTGGGGCTTACGTTCCACTAGACCCAGCCTATCCGCCTGAGCGCCTGAGCTTTATGCTGTCAGATTCAAAACTGTTGCTAGCCGTCACTCATTCCTCCTTGGAGGGGAGGTTCGACTTTGGCGGAAAAACCAGATTAGTTTGTCTGGATACAGATTGGCCGGCAATTGCCAGCAAAAGTCAGGAGAATCCCACCGGCGTCGCGAAGCCAGAGAATCTGGCGTATGCGATCTACACCTCAGGTTCCACCGGCATCCCCAAAGGGGTAACGATCGAACATCGGGCATTAAGCCGGTTCGTAAAAGCGGCGGCGCTGGAATATCAGTTAAGCGAGCGGGATCGCGTCCTGCAATTTGCTTCCATTAATTTCGACGCCGCAGCAGAAGAAATCTATCCCTGCCTCACCTGTGGCGGGACGCTGGTGCTGCGCACTGATCAGATGCTCAGTGGGGCGTCTGTCTTTCTGGAAAAGTGCAGTCAGCTACAGCTGACGGTACTCGACCTGCCAACAGCCTACTGGCACCAGCTGACTTCTGAATTAGCGACAGCACAGCTAGCGCTACCCGAATCATTGCGCCTGACAATTATTGGCGGAGAAAAAGCGCTTCCCGAACGAGTGGGAGTGTGGCAAAAGGTTGCGGGAAATCGCTCCCATTTGGCCAACGGTTATGGCCCCACCGAAGCGACTGTGGTCGCCACAATATATAAAGTGCCGGCAGCTGCAGCGAGCGGCGGATTGCAAGTGCCGGTGGGACGCCCCCTGCCTCATGTACAGACTTATATTCTCGACGGAAATTTGCAGCCGGTTCCTGCCGGCGTTCCTGGAGAACTGCATCTGGGCGGCGACAGTTTAGCCCGGGGCTACCTCAACTGTCCCGAACTGACTGCTGAGAAGTTTATTCCCAATCCTTTCAGCAACCAACCAGGGGCAAGGCTTTACAAAACCGGCGATCTCGCTCGCTACCTCCCCGATGGAAACATCGAAGTTCTCGGTCGCACTGACAGTCAAGTAAAAATTCGCGGCTTCCGCATCGAACTTGGGGAGATTGAAGCCGTATTGACACAGCACCCCGGCGTGCGAGAAACTGCAGTAACAGCCCGGGAAGACACTCCCGGAGACAAGCGCCTCGTCGCTTACATTGTGCCGGCTGACATTGTGCCGGCTGACATTGTGCCGGCTGACATTGTGCCGGCTGACATTGTGCCGGCTGACATTGTGCCCGCACAATCCCCCAATCCCCCAATCCCGGCTCAAAACTCAACCCCATCCCCCAGTCTGCAAACCCAACTGCGCAGTTTCCTCAAAGAGAAACTGCCCGATTACATGGTGCCCAGCGCTTTTGTCACCCTCGACGCCCTGCCGGTGACACCCAACGGCAAAATAGACCGCCGCGCACTGCCGGCACCTGAATTGCAACCAGCTGCTAGCGAATCCGGGTTTACAGCACCCCGCGATACTTTGGAAATCGAGCTGCAGTCAATTTGGGAGAAGGTTTTAGGCGTTCGCCCCATTAGCGTGACAGATAATTTCTTCGATTTGGGGGGACACTCGCTGCTGGCGGTGCGCTTGTTCGCTCAAATTAAGGAGCGATTTAACAGAGATTTGCCGCTGGCGACTCTGTTTCAAGCACCGACAGTTGAACAGTTGGCTGGCATTCTCCGCCAAAAAGGGTGGGTAGCGCCCAGCCGGTCGCTTGTGGCGATTCAAGCGGGCGGAACGAAAAAGCCTTTATTCTGCGTGCATGCAGTTGGCGGCAACGTCCTCTCGTACCAGAATCTGGCGTATTATCTGGGGAAAGACCGACCGGTTTACGGACTGCAATCGCGGGGACTGGATGGTCAAACAGAACCGCACACGAAAATTGAAGACATGGCGGCTGATTACATTAAAGAAATGCGTACTGTTCAGCCCCACGGGCCTTATTTTATAGCCGGTTACTCCTCTGGGGGAGTCGTGGCTTTTGAGATAGCCCAGCAACTTGTGGCAGCCGGTGAAAAGGTCGCTCTATTAGCTTTGCTCGATACCAGCAATCCCCTCTTGTATTACAAGGAAACCCCGCCCTTGAGCTATCAGCTCTACATTCACTGGTTGAACCTAAACCGGCTGGAACCGAAACAAAAGCTGAACTACTTTGTGGATCTGGTGATAGGGAATAGCCAGGGTTTGATGGAGAAGATTGCTGGCAAGTTTTACCAGTGGACTGGTCGCGCCTTGCCCAACTCTGGTGAATTGCCCGAACTCTTCAGGCGGATAGAAGAGGTGAACCGCTTGGCGGTCAGGAATTACGTCCCGAAACGGTATTCGGGGAAAGTCACCCTCTTGCGGGCGATCGAGCGCCCAACCCGAAAGTATTACGACCCCTACCTGGGTTGGGGAGAGATCGCTGCCGGTGGGGTGGAAATCGTGGAGGTTCCGGGGCACCACAAAACCCTGATTTTGGAGCCCTGCGTCCGGTTTCTGGCGGAAAAGTTGCGGGAGTACCTCGATAAGTAGGGTGCTGGGGACAGGCGGGACGCCTGTCCTACGCCATTTCTCCTTTGGGGACAGGCGGGACGCCAGTTATAGCGTTTTTCGTATGAGTGAGGTACTGAGAAACCCGGTTTCTTTAAGAAACCGGGTTTCTGGTACTTCATCCAACTGAAACCCGCTATATTTTACTGCTGAATGGGTATCTCAATCCAAAACTCGGTTCCTTTCCCCGGTTCAGAGAAGCACTTCAAGACACCCCGGTGCTTTTCCACCACAATTTGATAGCTGATGGACAGCCCCAAGCCAGTGCCTTTCCCCACCGGCTTGGTTGTAAAGAACGGGTCAAAGATGCGCCCCAAGATATCAAGCGGCATGCCGGGACCGCTGTCGGCAATCGCAATGCGAGCGAATTGGGTACTGGGCATTGGGCATTGGGCATTGGGCATTGGGAATTGCGAAGAATCTTCCCCATGCCCGGTGCGCCCGGGGCCATGCCCTATTGAAGTGCGAATCCGAATAGTAGGGGATGGTGCTTGGTGCCCCATTTCCAAAGCGTCGATGGCGTTGCTGAGGATGTTCATCAATACCTGGTTCAAAGAGCCGGCGTAGCACTCCACCAGTGGCAAATTGCCGTACTCTTTTACTATTTCAATCGCCGGTCGGTTTGGCTTGGCTTTGAGCCGGTGCTGCAAAATCAGCAGGGTGCTCTCAATTCCTTCGTGGATATCTACCAGCTTCATTTGCGCTTCATCCAGGCGGGAGAACGTGCGCAGCGCCAGAACAATCTCGCGGATGCGGTTCGCGCCCATTTTCATAGATGCCAGCAATTTCGGCAGATCCTCAACGATAAATTCTAGGTCAACCGCTTCGGCGTGTTGCTGAATTGCCCGGTTAGGGGTATAGTGCTGCTGGTACAGTTTCACCAGTTCTAGCAAATGCTGGCTGTACTGCGAGGCGTGGGTGAGGTTGCCGTAGATAAAATTGACGGGGTTGTTGATTTCGTGCGCCACACCGGCCACCATTTGGCCGAGGCTGGACATTTTTTCTGTCTGAACCAGCTGCGCTTGTGTTTGTTGCAATTCCCGCAGAGCCCCTTCCAGCTGCTGCGATTTTTCTTTATACCGCGCTTTGGATTGCCGCAACGCTGCCTCAACTTTTTTGCGCTCGGTGATGTCTGAGGAAATGCCCAGTAAATACTTGGGTTTTCCCGATTCGTCAAAAATGGGAATTTTGCGCGTGTGCAGGATTCGCTCGCCCAAGTGCGGTGTCTGGATGACTTCTTCTGGGATGTCGGCAAGTTGGCCACCGGCGATCACTTGCCGGTCGAAGGCTATTCGCAAAGGAGCCTCAGCTGCGGGGAACAATTCGCACACCGTCTTGCCGAGTGCGGCTGCTTTGGAATATCCAAACACTTCCTCGCTGGCTTTATTCCAGACCAAGAACCGCAGGTCAGCGGCGTCTTTTATGAACACAGCAACCGGCAGGTTTTCCACCACCTCGTTCAAGAACTTCTGGGTTTGGCGAATTTCTTCTTCAGCCCGGACGCGCTCGGTGATTTCATAGCGGATTGCTAAATATTGGAAAGGTTTGCCTCGGTCATCCAAAAAGGGAACAATTGTGCTGTCTGCCCAGTAATAGGTGCCATCTTTGGCTTTATTCTTGATTACCCCTTGCCAAATTTTCCCCCGGGCGATGGTTGACCACATCTCCTTAAAGAATTCCTTGGGGTGATGGCCAGAATTGAGAAGGCGGTGGTCTTGACCAATCAGTTCTTCCCTGGAATATTTGGAGATCTCACAAAATTTATCGTTGATATGGGTGATCTTCCCGTGTCTGTCGGTGATGGCTACGATGGCAGCCCGATCCAAAGCCAACTTGATATCAGACAGTTCTTTCAGCGATTTTCGCAGTTCTTCCTCCATTCGCCGGCGTTCGGTAATGTCCTCCACTAAACCAATGACCAATTCGGGATCGCCGGCACTGTTTCGGATGGCGGAAGCGATCAGGTGCCCCCAAATCGCGCTTCCATCTTTACGGATATACCGCTTGTCCACCTGGAAGAAATCTTTTTGACCGGCAATCACGTTTTCGTAAAGTTCTGCCACGCCTCCGACATCATCGGGATGGGTGAAGTCCGCAAAACTCATCCCCAGCAGTTCGGCTTCGCTATAACCCAACATCTTTTGCAGCATGGCATTACTTTTGAGAATTCGCCGGTTTTCCAGAGTGGCGGTTGCCATGCCGACCGGCGCATTTTCAAAGATTCTCTCGAACAGCTGCTCGCTTTCCCCGCTCGCTACGGCCCGCTTCTGATCCGTGATGTCACGCGCCACCGCATAAATCAATTTCTGTTTCGGCTGGCATGTCACATTCCACTGCAGCCACTTGTAGGAGCCATCTTTGCACCGATACCGATTTTCAAAGCCAATAATGCTCGAACCGCTAGCCAGTTTTTTTCCTTCCGCAATGGTGGATGGCCAGTCCTCTGGATGAACCAACTCAATCAGGGGTTTGTTTAAGAGTTCCTCCTTCGTAAAGCCCAACGTTCTTTGCCACATCGGGTTCAGGCGCTTCAGGCAGCCATCAAAACCCACAACCCCAATCAGATCGTGCGATAGATGGAAAAAAAGATCCGACTCAGCCTCTGAGTAACTGCCATCACTCAGGTTAATAACATCCTCTCCTTCCAGAACAAACATAACTTATCGCCTCTTCTTGTAATCCCTACAGCTTCACAACTCAACAACTATTTATTTTTAAAGTTTAGACGCGAGTCTTGACACTCACCTCCAGCCCCAGTCAGTGCGAAATTAGGTTGGAAACACCAGCCAGCTTGGTTTTGACGCTACCCCTGCCTGTTTTTCTCGCCCTCTGCCAGCTGTCCGATCCTGACTCCCCGGCATCGCGGAGCGCACGGAAGCTATCTGGGCCTATCTAAACAGGTATTTTCTTCAATTAATGCAATTCTATTTTGGCGCTCGCTCTCGAACAGGATATTTAAATATATTTTAAGGTTTTACCTTAACACAGTGTTACCTCAGGGGGTAATGTTTGGCTAATGTGTTTTTTAGATTTTCTAAAATTGGCAGAGCTGGGAAAGAAACTTAATATTCTTAAAATTTCAGTGAGTCATCTGACGGTTGGAAAAGTGGGCAGCCGGCTGCCGGCGGCACGCTACGGAAACCGGCAGGCCGGCGGAATCCGCCTGGGGGAACCTGACGAGTTCAGTCGCCGGTGACGTGAACCACTAGCTCGCGGATGTGACCGCGCTGCCGGTGCTCCCAGATGTAGATTCCCTGCCAAGTACCCAGCACAAGTCTCCCTTGGGCAATGGGAATCTGTTCCGAGGTCTTGGTCAGGGCAGTGCGGATGTGGGCCGGCATGTCGTCCGGGCCCGAGAGCGTTGTGGATGTAGCGCCGGCTGTCCTCTGGCACCAGCTTGGCAAAGAAGTTTTCCAAATCCCGCAGCACGTCCGGGTCAGCGTTTTCTTGGATCAGCAAGCTGGCAGAAGTGTGGCGCAGAAACAGAGTGCACAGGCCGGTGGCCACACCCGATTCCGCGACGACGGCTTCAACTTTCGAGGTGACTTTGCACAGTGACTTGCCGGCGGTTTGAATTTTGAGCAGCTGTTGGTGGTGGGTCATGGTCTGGTGGCGGTGTGACGGGGGCTAATGATTCCCGACAAGACAGGAGAGCCTTTTTTAGGGTATCTGTAAAAACGCCGGTGTCGCGTCCTCACACCGGCTCTCCCAGATGTCAGCTGAACTCCTATCTTATCGGAAAAAACTGAGACGCTGAAATCGGGAGTTACTGTTTCCTCTATGTAATAGCACTGAGATCGCCAGGGCAGCCACCGGCTCTCGGCAGGAGCCGGCGAGACAACAGCATCAGGGGAGAGGGAGAGAAGATCGCGCTCAATTCACCCCATCAGAGCTTGTTTATCAAGAGACATCGTGCTAAATTCACCCCCTCCCCCCCTATTTTTTCAGGCAAAAATGAAACACCTACACTTCTAAGGAGGGGGGAAAAGGGGAGAGAAACAGCCGCCAGCAGGCACGCCAGGGCTGTTAGCACAAGAACGCATTCAGCCGAGCCCAGAGGCTTGCAGCCAGAGGAGCATCTGCTGTTTGCCGGTCTAAACTTCACACAACTTGGCAGAAGTGTGAAGAATTGACGAAGCAGCGCCAAAAGCATAGACGTGCGAGGAGCAATCCCACATAATTTAAATAAGACAATAATTAATATTCGGGCACAAACGACTCGGCTGAGGTGTTGAAATGAAAACGAAACTTGTCACTAGCCTAACTGCTGCCGCTGCCGCCTCTGCGGTAGCCAGCTTCTCCACACCGGCGCTCGCCGCCTCTCTCACGTCCACCAATTATGGAGTGAATGGTATTAAATTTGACACCAACACCACCGTCCAGTTTGACTTCCTGGAGTCTCACGGAATGTGGCAGACAGCCCTTGGGGTGTACCGCAAAGACGGCACCCTAGCGGGCACCCTGTTTACAGAAGACTTGCGAGGCTCCGATCCGGGCGCTAACGACGCCAACAATGATTGGAAGGGAACCTGCGGCCTGTCGGTGTCCAACTGCACGACCACCTTTGACTTTCTCGCTGGGGTGGAATACAAGTTTGGGTTGAGGAAATACAATCCAGCAACGCCGAATGTGGTGAAGAACCCGTATTCCCTGGGCAGTGATGCCAACAAGGCCAAGTTTGTCTACGGTGGCAGCTACACCTACAACCTCCAAGGGCCAACCTGGATTCAAAATAATCCGGGCAAAAGCCCGCAAACCGCTACCCTCTCTGTCGGGCTTGACCAGGTGTTAACTGCAATGGAAGATGGATACGACAAGGATTACAACGATTTCATCTTCAAGGCTTCCCCAGTGAAAAAAGTTCCCGAACCTTCTGCAATACTGGGACTGCTCGGCGCGGGAGTTGCTGGGTTGCTGGGAGTGCGCCGCCGGCGTCACAGCGAAATCGGTTAAGAAAGCGAGCTGGGATTGCAATCAGTCAGAATATTAAAATTTGACAGCCCGCAGTTATTTTGTGCCATTTGTTGAGAATCTCCTGCCTGTGGCCACTCCCTGGCCTGCCGGTGCTGTGCTTCGATCGGGGTGCGTTGCCAGGAGAGTGTGGGAACCGTGACCGGCATCCCCACCCGTGCGTGTTTTGGCCCATCTTCGGGCTGCTGGAGGGGATCTCGATTCCGGATGCCCGGATGCCCGGATGCCTGAATTTAGGGTTGGCTTTTAAGGCTGAAACCAGACTATAACAATAGTTTCAGCTTTGACAAGCCGCTAATTTAAGGTAAAGCTTTTTCCCAGATTAGAGGGAATAGCTGCCCGGAAACCGGACTTCAGGGACTTTGGATAAATCAATTAACCGGATATTAGATCGCCGTTTGTAGGGGCGGGTTGACGCGAAATATTTCTAACACAGCGAAGATCTGGCGCTTTCCCCGCCCCCGCCCCTGAGGCATGAATGTAAACCATATAAACGGAATTTACCCGAGAAGAAGTATCTGGGTTGAGAGGGGGGCGGAAGCAGCGTTACAATGAAACCCTGAAACGGGATTGAACATGTCTAACTCTGCCCCTGCTTCCAACCCATCCGCCGGCCATTCCGAGCCGGCAGCAGGCCCAACGCTGGTACTCGTTGATGGCCACTCGCTAGCCTTTCGCGCCCATCACGCCTTAGCCAGAAGTCGGGATGGGGGCTTGAGGACATCCACCGGCATCCCCACCAGCGTCTGCCATGTCTTCCTCAAGTCCCTGCTGCAGGTGATAGAAACAGAGAAGCCGCAATATCTTGCGATCGCCTTTGACCTCGGCGAGCCCACCTTCCGCCACGAAGCAGACGCCACCTACAAAGCGGACAGGACGGACACACCGGCAGACTTGCTCATCGAGCTGGAAAATCTCCAGGAACTGCTCAGCGCCTTGAACCTGCAGGCGGTCACCGCTCCGGGTTACGAGGCGGACGACGTTTTGGGCACCCTGGCACAGCGGGCGAGCGAGGCGGGGTATCGGGCGAAAATTGTCACCGGCGACCGGGATTTGTTTCAACTGGTGGATGCGGCAAAAGGCATCAGCGTCCTGTATCTCAGTCAGGATACCTTCGGGCGCTCCGCAAAAGCCATCGCCCGCGAGTTTGGCCCAGAAGAGGTCAAGGAGAAACTCGGCGTAACACCGGCTCAGGTGGTCGATTACAAAGCCCTGTGCGGTGACGCCTCCGATAACATCCCCGGCGTTAAGGGGATTGGGGACAAGACAGCCGTGAGTTTGCTAAGCGAATACGGCTCGATCGACGGGATCTACGCCGCGACAGACAATATCAAAGGAGCCGTCAAGAAAAAGCTGGAAGCGGGGAAAGCAGACGCCTATCACTCCCAGCACCTGGCGAGAATTGTCCTCGACGTGCCGGTGGAAATTGAGCTCGAAGACTGCAAGCTCAAGGATTTTGACGAGGGGGCGCTCGTACCGCTGCTGGAAAAGTTCGAGTTCAAGAGCTTCTTGAGCAAAATCAAGCAAATGCACGCACTGTTTGGCGGCGCAACTGAGCCGGCGAGCGATCCTGAGCCGGTGCCGGCACGGGCGATCGCAGCCGCACCGGCACCCCTGCTGGAAGACCGGCAACTGTCGCTGTTCGACGAACCGGCAGCCCCAGCCGCTGCAGAACCGCCGGTGCCAACAGTCCGGGAGCCGGTGCCGATTAAGCCGCGCATTATTGACACGCCGGAAAAGCTGGCGGAGTTGGTGCAGTTGCTGCAAACCCGCACTAACTCTGATACCCCTGTAGCTTGGGACACGGAAACCACTGCGCTGGAGCCGCGTGACGCGCAACTGGTGGGGATTGGCTGCTGTTGGGGAGCCGGTGAGGAAGATGTGGCCTATATTCCCACCGGCCACACTGCAGGGGAGAATCTGGACAAGACAGCGGTGTTGGATGCGTTGCGTCCGATTCTGGAAAGTGCGGACTATCCCAAAGCGCTGCACAATGCCAAATTTGACCGCTTGGTGCTGCGCTGTCAGGGGATTGAGCTAGCGGGTGTCGCCTTCGACACGCTGCTTGCAAGTTATGTGCTTTCGCCAGAAGGAGTCCACAACCTGAGTGATTTATCCCAGGCTAAGTTGGGGATAAGGGCTCAAAAGTACAAGTCTTTAAATTTGCCTAAAGGCAAAACAATTGCGCATTTAGAGATTCCGGCGGTAGCGGACTACTGCGGGATGGATGTGCACACGACGTTCTTGCTGGTGGGGAAACTTCGGGAGGAATTGCAGGAAGCTGGGAGAGTTCACGAGTTGCTGCTGGAAGTTGAGCAGCCGCTAGAGCCGGTGCTGGCTGAGATGGAACACACGGGAATCCGCATTGATATCCCGTATCTGAAAGAGTTCTCAAAACAGCTGGAAAAGGATTTAGCAAAGATTGAGGAGGAAGCTTATAAGGCAGCCGGTGGGGAGGAATTCAATTTGGGTTCGCCGAAGCAGCTGAGCCAGTTGCTGTTTGAAAAGCTGAAATTAGATCCTAAGAAGTCGCGCAAAATCGCGACGGGTTACTCGACAGACGCGGCTGTTTTGGAAAAGCTGCAAGGCGATCATCCGGTTGTTGATTATATCTTAGAACACCGCACTTTGGCGAAGTTGAAGTCTACTTATGTGGACGCTTTGCCGGCACTGGTGCGGGCGGACACGGGGCGGGTGCATACGGATTTCAACCAGACGGCTACGGCGACGGGGCGGCTGTCTTCTTCTAATCCGAATTTGCAGAATATTCCGATTCGCACGGAATTTTCGCGGCAGATTCGCAAGGCGTTTCTGCCTGAAGAGGGATGGCTGCTGGTGTCGGCGGACTATTCGCAAATTGAGTTGCGGATTTTGGCGCACTTGAGTCAGGAGCCGGTGCTGGTGGAGGCTTACCGCAACAATCAGGACGTGCATACGGTGACGGCGAAGTTGCTGTTTGAGAAGGAAACGGTGAGTGCGGAGGAGCGCCGGTTTGGGAAGACGATTAATTTTGGGGTGATTTACGGGATGGGTTCAGCGCGGTTTGCGCGGGCGATTGGGAAGACGCCGGCGGAGGGGAAGCTGTTTATTCAGCGGTTCTACCGGCGCTATCCGAAGGTGTTTGAATATTTGCAGCAGCTGCAAAGAGACGCGATCGCGCAGGGGTATGTGGAGACGATTTTGGGGCGTCGCCGGTATTTTACATTTGAGGGGGACAGTTTGCGCCGGTTGAAAGGGAGGAAGGAAGAGATTGACCTTGACAGCCTGAAAAAGCTGGGTCAGAATGACGCGCAACTGCTGCGTGCGGCTGCGAACGCGCCGATTCAGGGTTCGAGTGCGGATATTATTAAGGTGGCGATGGTGCGGCTGCAGGAGAGGTTGCCCAATTGCGGGGCGCGTTTGCTGTTGCAGGTGCACGATGAGCTGGTGTTTGAAGTGATGCCGGCGGAGTGGGAGGAGTTGCAGCCGGTGATTAAATCGGTGATGGAGAGTGCTGTGCTGCTGAGTGTGCCGCTGGTGGTGGATATCCGTGCGGGGCAGAATTGGATGGAGGCGAAGTAGGGAGGAAAAACCGGGAGCACAGCCCGGGGTAGGGTGCGTTCCCTAAAAGGGAACGCACCCTACATCTTTACTGTCAGGGGCTTTTTTATGGGTTGACATAACCCAAGGGCTTGGGTTAGTCTCAAGGAACGAACCGTTTGTAGTTGGGCTTCAGCCCTTGCGTTCGTAGTTGGGCTTCAGCCCAAAGCTTGTAGTTGGGCTTCAGCCCTTGCGTTCGTAGTTGGGCTTCAGCCCTTGCGTTCGTAGTTGGGCTTCAGCCCTTGCGTTCG
>JALOOK010000500.1 GCA_025454445.1 Oscillatoria sp. Prado101
CGCCGGTTCGCTCAACCCCACACTTGGCGGCAAAACCTGGTGCTGCAGCGCCATCAGGGAGAAAGCAGCGCCCAGCGCCCCTGACGCTCCCAGGGCGTGACCGGTGGCTCCCTTGGTGGAACTCACCGGCACCCTTTGGGGAAAGAGTTCCGCAATCAGCAGCGCCTCAAACTCGTCATTGAGCCTCGTGCCGGTGCCGTGAGCGTGGATATAATCAATCTCAGATAAAGAAATTCTGGCGCAGTGACAGCACTGCGTCACCGCCGCCCTGGCGCTCCTCCCCCCCATCTCTGGCGCATTAGCATAATGCGCATCATTTGTCAAGGAAAAACCAAAAATTTTTCCATAAATCCGCGCCCCCCGGCGGAGAGCCAGCTCAGCCGGTTCCAGCACGAACACTGCGCCACCCTCTCCGAGCACCATACCTTGCCGGTGCCGGTCAAAGGGATAGGAGCCGATTTCAGCCAAAGCGCCCATCTTGGCAAATCCTGCCAGAGTCAGGGGAGTCACCGGCGCTTCCACCGCACCGACAATCGCCCGCTGGCACTGACCCATTGCCACCAGCAGAGCCCCTTGCGCCAGGGCCCAAATTCCCGTAGCGCAAGCCGCCATCGGTGCCAGCACCGGCCCAGTCGCCCCGACAAGCCGCGCCGCCGAAATCGCCCCCATGTGGGGCAGCGTATCCAGCCAGTCGCCATAAGCCGGCACATTGGGCGCAGGTGATACGCCCGCACCTGCCGCCTGCAGACGATCTCCGGCATAAAACTGCCGCGCCAGCATTTCCCACTGGGCCTGATGGCCGCGACTGGAGCCGATCACCACCCCGCAGTCGGAAAGCGGCGGTTCCAGACCGGCATCCTTAAGCGCCGCCGCCACAACCTGCGGGGTCAGCGACGGCAAATGAGCCGGTTGTGAGCCAATCAGTGCCAGAGGTCTGGGTGGCTGTTCTGGAAAAGGTTGATGGGCAAAGATTCCAGACTTTCCTTCCTGCAGGCGCTGCCAGCTATCCTGCAAACTGTCGCCCAAAGCGCAGACCAGACCAATGCCGGTAACAACAACAGAGTTATTGCAAAATTCTCTCATTTTCCCCCCGCAATCCCCCCAATTTAAGGAAAGACGTCATAATTCTGACTCTATCTCCTTTATAAGGGCAGGGGTGGGGAGAGCGGTAACAGAGACTTTTGCCAGATGTCCAATACCCACAAATCGCACAGATATTGTAGCAGGCATTTACGACAAGGGGTTTAACATGATGTAGGGGCGGGTTCACCCACAAAGAGTGCCACACAGCTACAACACCGACCAACCCGCCCCTAACCTCTGATATAGCAGCAGCCACTTAGGGCACGGACGTAGGCTGCGTTCGGCCTGTCCCAGATATCTTGAGGGTGCGGAGGTTCCGCCTGCCCTACGCCTAGACTTCGTATCGAGGGTGTCCTAAACTTACTGTCTATTGCTATATCTCTTTTGTGGTTGGGCATTGGGGCGAGGGTACGTTCATATCCTTCCCTAGGTGGGGGCGGGTTTATAAAAATTCTGGGCTTTCCCGATACATTGCTTGTCAACCCGCCCCTACAAACTTTGATATACAAAGGCCCGGGCAGCTCGCCCGCTGACACCAGTAGGTTGGAGGGAACGCAATTCCTGCGTCCGCGCCCTAAATGGCCATTGCTATATTGCAAAGCCCCCACCGGTGGTTGCCGGTAAAGCCGTTGCGCTCGCGCCACAGGCGTTCCCAGTGCAGTGCCGGCGATTCCGGGGCGGGGTGCCCCGCCGGGGGTTGGGCCACAGGGCTATTTGCCGCCCAGCCTGAGATTTTCGATCCCCTGCGTCACCTTAGCCGATTCAATGCGATCGCCTTGCTGAATCTTGTCAACCACATCCATGCCCTGAGTGACATAGCCAAACACCGCATAGCTGCCATCCAAAAACGGCAGCTCCGCCAAAGTAAAGTAGAACTGCGAGGAGGCCGAATCTGGCGGAGACGAACGGGCCATCGCCACCGCAGCGCGCGTGTGCCGCAACTCCGGTTGCGCCGCCACACCGGCATCTTTGAGCGTCTTGCTGTAGACCGGCTCCAAAGCGCCTTTGGGCTTAATTTCTAACGGAATGTAGCGAGGGCGAGACGTGCCCGGGTCAATAAAACTGCCAGTTCCCAAAGCTTCTGGCGGCACGTTGGCATCTTTGCTCTGCGGGTCGCCCCCCTGCACCACAAACGGTGTCGGTTCCCGCACCACGCGGTGAAACACCAGCTTGTCGTAAACCCCGCGCTGCACTAGATCGACAAAATTGCCGGCGGTGATCGGGGCGTTGGTGCCATCGACTTCAATGGTAATCGATTCGCCTTTAACCACCATCACCACCGTTGCCTTACCTTCCAGTCGGGGTAAATTGCTCGATTGCGGGTTGCTGGCCACAGCTGCCGGTGCTGTAGCTGTTGGGGCCGTTGAGGCATTGAGGGAAGAGGGGGAAGTTGCCTGCTGCTGGGCGCACCCCCCCACCAGCAAAGCGCCCACAAAAATTGCAGAAACTAACCAGTGCCGAATTTGGCTGTGCATTTTCAATCACCTAGAAGACCGGCGTGACGATTCCCAGCTGTGGGCTGTCAGCCTCATGCCTGGTGCCATTGGCCAGCTGAAAGCTGATAGCTGATGCCTTTTCGATCATAAGCCTTCCAGGGGCACGCCGAGAAAGCGAGCCAGTTCGGCTCCTTGATTTTCAAGTTCCGACAGGGGCAGGGGCTGGCCCACCCGAGTCAGGGGAATATCTTTTTTGCCCTTCAGGCGCAGATAGAGGGCGCGGCGGGGATTGAGGCCCTCCTTAATGTCCACGCGAACCGATTGCACATCTGCTGTGCTGTAAGTCAGATCAATGCGGCGATTTTTGCCGGGGAAGCCCCAGCGGAAGATCCGAATCTCGCCAGTTTGCTTGTTGAATTCGTTGTAGCCGCCGCCGATATCCCAGAGCACAGTCAGCCACAGGTAAAGGCTGAGCAGCAAGCCGGCTGTCCCATACAGCCCCATCACCAGCCCTTGCGGGACAAACACCAATTGGGTGGGGTCAGACAGGGGCAGCAGATTCACCTTCAGGTAGCTGGAAATCCCGGACAGCAGAAAGCCGGTGGCCCCCAAAGAGATGACCGTGGCCCAAAAATAGTTGCTCAGCCGGCGAGAGCCGACAATCTCCTTGCGGAGTGTGCGTTCGCTCTTGGATAGGGTTTGTCCAGTCATGGAACACTAACGCTCAATTCAGTTTGTAGTGAGGACTTCAGTCCTGATTTGGGTTGTTTCAGTCCCGGGGAACGGGATTCCTGCTCACAGCTGCCACCGGCAGCCATGCCGGTGCTGCTGCGTGAGGAGGAAAGTTTTGACCCATCGAGCCACCCGTAGGGAAGCACAACATTCCTTAACAATACACCACACCGCCGCTGCCGGTGTCCCTGAGTGCGGTTCGCAGACGCCAAAGCCAGACGACAGGAACACCGGCTCACCTGGCCCAAAATTTTTTTGGCAGGGGGCTTGTCAAATTTTGGTGCACTTCATATATAGTTATGTTAAGTTACTTAGAAACCTGAGTTTTAAGACAAGAGGGTTTGAACCAAATGACCATTGCAATCGGACGCGAGTCAGCCCAAAGAGGCTGGTTTGATGTACTCGACGACTGGCTCAAGCGGGACAGGTTCGTCTTCATCGGCTGGTCTGGACTGCTGCTGTTCCCCTGCGCCTACCTGGCGGTTGGGGGCTGGCTGACCGGCACCACCTTTGTCACCTCCTGGT
>JALOOK010000078.1 GCA_025454445.1 Oscillatoria sp. Prado101
GCAATTACTTCGCTGAAAGACAAAATATCTGTTGCGAAGGTTAGTGCTTGTTCTGGATCAGCTTCCGAGAGCTTGGCTGTTGCCCAACTTGCGTAAAGTTCAGCCAAGGTGTCATTCAGTTTGTCCCTGTTGGCAGAGAGCAGCGGGTACACCACTTCCGGGTTGCCATAGCTGTCGCTGGTGGCTTGGAGTACCTCTTCTAAGAACGCGAGATATTCTTCTCGGAGTGCTGCGGTTGCAGAATTGCTGATATCTGCTGCTAGCCGACGAGCAACATCCGTTAAAAATTCAGCCCTGCTCCCATCGTCCTGTCGTGCCAGCTGAGCTGCCACCTGTTCCATCACCCCCACCAAGCCCTCATCAATCAGGTTTTCGTGCGCATTGAGGATGTCATTTTCTTCCCCGCTGGGACAGTCGAGTAAGGCTTGGATAAGATTGAGATAGTCTTGTTGGCGCTGTTCGTTCATTTGTGTCCTCTCGGTGAATCGTGCTGTTTATGTCCATCCCCTACCCTATTACAAGGGTGGGTTTTTTGTCGGGAAGTAAAGAGGGCGAAGCATTTGCGAATTAAGATATCGGTTTAGTCGTAAAGATCCCCGCGCAAATGCTTCGCCCTCACCCCTGTGCTTCGCTCATGCTTCGCCCTCACCCCTGCGCTAACGCTCATGCTTCGCCCTCACGCCTGTGCTACTCACAGACAATCTCTAAACAACCTACCCCCAAATTAGTATCGGGTGCCGGCAACTTTTTATGCCGGCTCTCTTCAGAATCTTACGCCAACTCAGCCCCGTAGGCAATACAAGCGAGAACGTCTTCTCTTTCTAAGCTGGGATATCCCTCAAGAACTTCCTCAATAGTCATCCCGCCGGCGAGAAAGTCGAGAATCAGGGAAACCCAAATGCGATGTCCCCAAATGCAGGGCTTGCCAAAGCAGATATTTGGATCGATAGAAATCCGGGCTAGCAGGTTGTCCGCACTCATAGCGCTTCTCCTGAGTTAGTGTCTCATCTTACATCATAGTGAACACATTGTAGGGGCGGGGCAAGCCCGAATTCCTTCGGGCACAGCTGAGGATATTATAACCCAACTTGCTACTTACCAGTGAGTCAGGTCAGATCCCCCCCTAGCCCCCCGTGAACAAAAAAAAATCCTCTGGCTCCCCCCTTTTTAAGGGGGGCGGGGGGGGATCAAAGGGGGGGGACATCTCAAAGCCCCCCTTTTTAAGGGGGGTTTGGGGGGCTCTAGATGCTTATACTTGTAGATAGCAACTTGAGTTAATATTAGTATCTGGTGCCGGCAACTTTTTATGCCGGCTCTTTGCAAAATTTAATCTTCCTCATCTCCGTCGCAGTGGCGCTCCACAATCCGCCCTCCCTGAACAACCCACAGCTTCCCCTCAATTTCTGCCCCATCCAACCGGCAAATTAACCTCTCTACTGCTTCCCGCCGGTCTGCCAAACTGCGGCGAAATCGCCAACCTACCAGCACAATCCCCGGATAATCAAAAGGGTTCAATCGGAAGCCGTTGGCAAAACCGCCCGCCGGCACCCTATGGCCCAGAAACCCGGTTTCTTTAAGAAACCGGGTTTCTCAGCACCTCACTAATATCAGAAACGCTATCTCAATCAATTCCACATCAGGCGCTGAACTCAAGCCAAGTCCCAGTTACCACATCATAAGCTGTTTTGCTTTTAATTTGCTTATCTATTGTAAGGGGACAGAGCCTGCTTACTTGGCGTTACCTGGCTGTAGTGGCGGATTCCCGTCCCCGCACCCGAACGGTCAGGGATAGATGAATAAGCAAAAAGTAGGGTGCGTTCCGCGTCATCCATTCGAGCACACATAATGGCGTGGGCGATCACTCGCCGAACACCGCCACAGGGCGAGGTGCGTTCCGCCTAAAAAGTCCGCGCAGGCGGACGAAAGTTTGTCGAGCGTGAGTTTCAATCACCTGGATCTCTAGCCGTAAAGAATATTACTAAACCCGCCCCGGCACCACAAACACCCCTACCGAACATCCTGTACTAGGGGCAGATATCACCCGAAATCTTTATCCCACAGCGAAGAGTATTCGTCAACCCGCCCCCACGGATTCCCGATTCAGCAGCCTCGCCGGCAGGACAGTTTAAACTTAAAGCATTAACAGATGAGACTTCAATGGCCCAACCCCCCATCCAAACCAGATGACCCAACCCAAAACCCCCAACCCAAAGCCCAAAACTCAACAGGAGTCCAAGTGGAACTCCCTCTGGATGTACATTCCCCTCACCGGCATCGCCCTGATCACCCTCCTCCCCCTCCTCTGGCTGATCAGCACCTCCCTGAAATCCCCAACAGAAAACATCTTCCAGTTCCCGCCCCAATTGTGGCCAAGCCAGCCAACATTCCAGAACTATATCACCGTTTGGCAGACCAACCCCTTCGGGCAGTACCTCTTCAACAGCACCGTGGTTGCCGCCCTCACCGTCAGCATAAACTTGCTGTTTTGCTCCCTAGCCGCCTACCCCCTAGCGCGGCTTGACTTTCGGGGGCGAGACTTAATATTTGCCGGCGTCATCTCCACCATCATGATTCCGTTCCAAATCGTGATGATTCCCCTGTACATCCTAACAGTCCAGCTAGGTCTAAAAAACACCTATCTGGGCATTATTTTCCCCTCCCTCGCCTCCGCCTTTGGCATTTTCCTGCTGCGCCAAGCCTTCCAAGGCGTTCCCAAAGAATTGGAAGAAGCCGCCCGCATTGACGGCTGCACAGAACTGGGGATTTGGTGGCACGTCATGCTACCGGCAATCCGACCGGCACTCGTGACACTGGCCATTTTCGTCTTCATCGGCTCTTGGAGCGATTTCCTGTGGCCATTAATCGTCCTCGACCGGCCCGAATATTACACCTTGCCCTTGGGCGTAGCCACACTAGCCGGCACCTTCTCTCTCGACTGGCGTCTGATTGCAGCCGGTTCCGTGATTTCTATCGCGCCGGTGCTGGTGTTCTTCTTGCTCGTGCAGCGGTACATAGTTCCCACAGATGCCGGCAGCGGGGTGAAGGGATGATTTTGGATTTTTTTTTACCGCAGATAAACGCAGATGGACGCAGATGATTATCAGAGGTTATCCTATTCGCGTTTATCTCCCTTCATCTGCGCTGAAAATTCCCACAGATACCGGTAGCGGTTGAAAGGATAATGTTGGATTTTTTTCTCTCCCGGACGCTGATGCACCCTGATGGTTATCGGAGGTTATCCGCGTTTATCTGCGTTCATCTGCGGTGGCAATGCCTGAATTTTGCATACCAGGATGGGAGCTTAAATTTAATATTTAAACAGTTGCCGGCTGAGGGGTGAGCGCTGCTTTGGGATAGGCAATGCGCTTGTGATTGAATTGCTGCCAAACCCGCACGAAAATTTCAGCAATTTTCGACATTTCCTCCCGCGTCAGCCCGGAATCAGCCAGCTGGCTGTCCTGCCAGCGAGCTCTGAGGATTTTATTCACCATATTCAGCGCTTCTTCTGACGTCGCATCCTTAAGCGAGCGCAGCGCCGCCTCACAGGAATCCGCCAGCATTACAATTCCCGTTTCCCGCGACTGCGGGATTGGGCCATCGTAGCGGAAATCTTCCTCCCGCACTGTCAGGCTGGGGTTTTCCTTTGCCAGCTGCAGGGCTTGGTGATAGAAATAGGCGATTTGCATCGTGCCCTGGTGTTCCGGGATAAATGCTTGAATCGCCCCCGGAAGCCGGTACTTGCGAGCCATCGCCAGCCCCTCACTGACGTGCTTTTTGATAATCGCGGCACTCTTCCAAGGGTCATTGATCTCGTCGTGCTTATTGGGCCCGCCCATCTGATTTTCAATAAATCCCAGCGGGTCGTGCATTTTACCAATATCGTGGTATAATGTTCCCGTCCGCACGAGTTCGACATTACACCCGAGCTCTCGGGCGGCGGCTTCTGCCAGGGTGGCAACAAACAGGGTGTGCTGAAAGGTGCCGGGAGCTTCAGCAGCGAGCCGCTTCAAAAGGGGCCGGTTGGGGTTGGCCAGTTCAGCGAGACGAATCGGAGTAACCAGGTCAAATAAGTTTTCCAGGTAAGGGCTGAGTCCGAGGGCGACCACACTCCAGGCCAAGCCGGCGAGAGATTGCAAAGCCGCTGTGCTGAGCAGGGCATACCAGACCAAGCCAGCACTGGGACTGACAATCAGAGTTGCGAGCAGGTAGACGCCTCCCTGAGTTAATCCCACCGCGACGCCCAAGAGAGCCAGTTCCTCGCGGGAGCGCAATCTCCCAGATATCAAACCGCCGACTGCAGCGCTGGCGGCGCTGGCGAGCAAAGAGATGGCGTCGATTTCCAGGCCCACCGGCAGCACCCAAGCCAGCAGGCCCACCACAGTGGCTCCCACCGCGGAGCCGTAGAAACTGCCAGCTAACAAGCCAATAGCAGGCAAGCTGGTGGAGGGCACCCGCAAGGCTACAAGCAGGGGGGCACTCAGGGTGAGCAGCAACAGCAGGATGTGATCGCGGCGGCGCAGTCCGGGGTGAAATCGCCGTTCCACCAGCCAAAGGGCACCGACTGCAAAGCTGACGACGCCGCCAAAGCCGGCCAGCCCCAGCCAGTTGGGCTCTCGCTGACTCTTGCCGAAGTAATCGAGCAGCACAAAATCCGTCTGGGAGATCTCCTGCCCAGCTTGGACAATCACCTCGCCCTTCTCAACGGTGACGAAAACCGGCGGCACGGCTTGTGCCACCTGTTCTGCCTTTCGTCGCGTTTGTTCTGGGTCTTCCCGCAGGTTCGGCTGCAGGACGGAAAGCAGCAGCTTGCGAGCTAGGGGGTCCGCCTCAGCAGACGCTCCAGCCTTGACCTGCACGGTGACAGCATCCTTTAAAATGCCTTCCGGCAGACCGGCAGGGATGCCTTGGACAAGAATGCGATCGGCAGCCTGATAGATGTTCTGTTGCATCTCCTGCCATGAGGCTTCAGACAGGTCGAACAGGGAGGTGTCGTAGGCTTTGAGCGGGCCCAGTGCCGGGAGCTCAGAAAGGGCGGCTACAGCCTGGAAGTAACGCTGCCGCGCTTGGTTAACCTTCTGGAGAAGGGCGGAGAAACTTTCGGGGGAAGCCGATTGCCGATAGGCGTGAAGTTCGGCAACGGCTTGCAACCCAGCGGCATTTAAGCTGGGACGGATATGTTTGATCGCGCCCCTCACCCGATCGTTGCGGGCGATCAGCCGCAGCGCCTCCAATGATTTCTGCAAGGCAGCTTTAGCAGCAGAGGGCGTGGAGTGCGAGTTCCGGAATGCGGTTTGCTGTTTGTCTTTGACTGCGGCTTGCACAGCTAGCCAGTCCGCCTCCCTAGCTTGGCGCAAGTACAGCTGCACCGGCAGCGACAAAATCGAATCGGAAGTGAAGGGCATCTGTCCCGCCATCTGCCGCAGTTCGCTCGCTGCCTCCAGAGATCGCCGCAGATTTTTGTAGATTTGCTGGTTGACTGCCGGATCGATTGCCAGTACGGCTATCGCACCGGTACGGGCTGCTTTGCGGTTTTCTTCAGTGGTTTTAGTATCCTCCACCATCACCGACGCCGGAGCGACGATCGTGTAGGGAGCCACAGTGCCCACATCCAGTTTCGGCTTATTGTAGAAGCGGTGGCCCATAGTGGCGGTGAGGCACACTACTGCCAGTACCAGCGCTCCAGGTGTGTGCGCTCTGTAATTTTGGCGCGATGGCAGTGTTTGGCCCAATCCGGTGCCGGCATCCGCTCGCTCGCTCGCCCCTAAGGGCAAAAGGCTTTTTAACGATTGCATTACCGCTGGCACCGCGTCGCCTGAAATGTTAGCCTGACGCCAAATTTTTCGCCAGCGCTTAGGCTTAAGCCTTCTTTGCCACTGCTTGCCTAAGCGCTGGCGAAGCTGTTCAATTTGTCGCGTGAATGACTCAAGCGCGTTCATTTGAAGTCCCTGCTAGATACCCTGTTGCTGCTCAGGGCTTGTTTATCCCACACCCCTACTTTAGCTGAGGCAGAAAGCAGGGGAAAATTACCGCGCTCCTTTTACAAAGGAGATGTCTGTTTTTCCATATTTTCCATGCCTCTAAACGCACCAGCCAAAGCACCCTAGATCCATTTTCCCAACATACCGCTTGTGGCGGGCTGCTATATATTTAATTGGCATAGCTTACAGCCGGCATTTCCCCCTTGAGCAGATGTCCCCAAAACCTTCAATAACTGGCGTTTGGCGAAACACCCAGCCCCCTGCCTGTTGAGAGCCACACTCTCTGTTAATAAACAATCTCTCATTGTAGCAAACTTTAGCGATGCTTGTCAAAACTCTCTCAGGCAGACAAGCGATTAACGAGGGCGAATCAGATCAGGAGCAGCCACAGCTCCCCACCGGCACAGTTCAATTCCCGCCTCTGCGGGCTGATAAACACCAGACCAAGCCGCAAACAGGCGAGCTGCTAGCTGGAGAATCTCAGCCGCCCCCGCCACTCCCCACAGCTCTCTCAGGGAGGTGGTGCCAGCCGGCAGGCTGAGAGCCACGCGCCACGCGGCGGGCATGCCGGCAGTGCTGTTATAAGCTCCTGACAGCGCCCCGGTTAGCATGCCGGTCAACATTGGCTCGACGCCGGCACGAACAGCCCGCATAACAGACAGACGTATGTCTTCTGGGGTGCTAAGAAAACAGTAAAACGCTAGGGCAACCGACGCACTTTCTGGCCAGCTCCCACCGGCACCCCGCCCAACGGCTGCGCGAGCTACAGCTTCCCCCCTCCCCAGCTGCTCCACAGCCATTTCCAAACCGGCACGGAGCTGCAACAAACTCTCAACCCGCACAAGCTGCTCCGCTGTGGCGGTATTCACCGCACCGGCATCTTCAAGACAGGCAATCGTCTGCGGAATCAGAGTTTGAGGGTCGAGTTTCTCTTTGAGAGCCATTGCCAGCGCACACCCAACCGCCAGAACTCCCTCACTTGCCGCCCTTGACGCTCGCACACTGAGGGCAGCCCCATGCAGATGCGAGAGCAGTTTTTCTTGATTTTCGTGGTTAAACAGAGCCACTGGCAGGCAAATACCTGCCGCCCTTGCCCCTACCGTTCCGCTAGCGCGGGACAGCTCCTCGCTGCCATCCCAGCCACTGACATTCAAAACGCCGCACTGAATCAAGCTTTCTGCGCCAGCTACCGCCAGACGCCCCAAGTCGGCGGCCTGACTGCCGCGTCCGGAAGAATCGGGCCCAAACCCCCGACCTCCCACACCAGGCCGGAGCTGCTGCAACTGGGCTTTCGACCGGCCCTGACAGCCGGCACCCAAAACAACGCCTGCTGCAGCCCCCAGAAAGGCCCCTTGAAACCTGCTCAGGAGTGAGTAGCGCATCTTTGGCCTTCCTGAATTGTGACTTTTGCCGACAGCCGGACAAATATTTGACTTTTCAATTGACTAAAGACTGCTTACGTTTGCCTGATGTGGTTAACGAGAGCAATCAGTCCCAGGCGATAGCTCTGTGGGCCAAAGCCACTGATTTGCCCGACCGCCACTGGTGCGATATAAGAGTGGTGCCGGAACGCTTCCCTGCGGTAGATATTACTCAAGTGAACCTCCACAGCTGGAATCGCCACCGCTGCAATCGCATCTCTGATGGCCACACTGGTATGGGTGTAGGCACCCGGATTGATTAAAATGCCGTGATGCTGCCCAGAGGCAGCCTGAATAGCATCCACCAGCGCCCCTTCATGATTCGACTGCAGGGTTGAAACTTTGGCCTCTAGGGACTGGGCCTCCTGTTCTAACAATCGGTTGATTTCATCTAAAGTCACAGTGCCATAGACTCCGGGCTCTCGCTGGCCCAGGAGGTTGAGATTTGGCCCGTGCAGCACCAGGATACTTAAGTTTCGCAACAGTCCCGCCTCACAAAGAAACAGACTACCGGCGGTGCTTGGGATCGTTAACTGGGATAGGAATGGGTTCCGGTTCTGGCCCCACGTCCGGGCCTAGCAGCGCCTCAATTAGCTTGCGAGCCCATTCCTTAAGTTTTTCCAGCACCTTCTCAATGTAGTCCATTGAACAGACAGCTCCTTTAATCGTACCTGAATTCCCGCTCGTACAGGTGGTCAACTGTCAAGCCACTGAAGCAAGAATTTAGTTCTTTACTACATGATAACCAATCATCCCAAATCATCAACCCTAGGGCTGAGCTCACTGGGGCACTTCTGCCAGCAGTTTTCGCCGCAGGTGGTCAAGGGCGGTGCGGGCGCTGAGTCGGCGCACCAGGTCGCGAGAGCGCTCCGCACCGAAGCGGTGCTGGAAACAAACCACCTCGCCAGATGGCCCGGCCAGTCCAATATAAACCAGACCCACCGGCTTGGCCTCTGTGCCGCCTCCGGGGCCGGCGATGCCGGTGACGCTCAGCCCCCAGCTGGCACCGAGGCGCGTGCGGACACCGGCAGCCATTTGCCCCGCAACCACCTCACTCACCGCCCCATACTGGGCCAAATCTTCCGAACTCACCCCCAGCAGGGAAATTTTCACCTGATTGTCATAGGCAATAACGCCGCCGAGAAAATAATTAGAACTGCCGGCGACATCCGTCAGCATCTGGCCTATGCCGCCGCCGGTGCAAGACTCGGCCACGGCCAGGGTTTGACCTGCATCAAGCAGCAAGCCACCGCACACCGATGCCAGAGTCTCCTCATCCGCCCCGAAACAGTCACTGCCGGCAATTTGTCGCAGCTGTTGCTCCACCGGCGCAATCAGCTGCAGCGCCTCTGCTTGAGAACCCGCTAATGCTGAAATGCGCAATTTCACCTCACCCCCACTGGCATAAGGAGCCACCGTCGGGTTAGACAGGTGCAGGAAACTCTCCACTTTTTCCGCCAAAGCTGACTCAGCGATGCCCCAGAACTTTAACATCCGGCTGTAAATAATTTCCTTTCCCCAGCCCTGACTTTTCAGATAGGGAACAGCGGTTTCCTGCCACATCCGCTGCATTTCTGACGGTACGCCGGGGAAAGTCAGAATCGTCAAGCCGGTGCGGAACTGCCAGATGATGCCCGGTGCCGTGCCGGTAGGATTGGGCAAAATCTGGGCACCTTTTGGAATCAGGGCTTGTTTGCGGTTGCTCGGGCTCATCTGGCGTCCGCGAGCGGCGTGCTTGGCGGCGATGTCTTCGAGAACTGCCGGCTGCTCCTCCAGAGGAGCGCCAAAAAAGTCGGCAATCGTCTCGTGGGTGAGGTCGTCCGGCGTAGGGCCCAAACCGCCGGTGAAAATCAGCACTTGTGAGCGCTCGCTGGCAATCGCCAGTAGGCGCTGGATGCGATCGGGATTGTCCCCCACTGCGGTTTGGTAGTAATGAGGAATTCCCAGCGCCGCCAGCTGCTGCGCCAGAAACTGGGCGTTGGTATTGGTGATGTCCCCTAACAGGAGTTCTGTGCCGACACAGATAATTTCAGCACTCATGGGATTGCAGATTTTAGCTTTTAGATTTTAGATTTTAGATTGTGAAGTACATGCCAGAAACCCGGTAACTTTGACGAAACCGGGTTTCTCAATACCTCACTCAGATGAAAACCGCTATATAGTTTGGATTTTTTTTATATTTTAGTGCCGGCCTTTAAAAATGCAAAATCCTCGTTTCCGGTAGAGACGGGCGTGGGATGCCAGCCATTGGAACGAGGCTTGGGAGCAAAAATCCAGAGGGGTGCGGTTGGGGCTAAGATTGACGAGCGTATTTCCAGACGCGCCAGCTGGTATAACTCAGGAGGGCAGTGGCAGCGAGGGCATAAGCCAGCCCGTTGTCGATGCCAGAAAAAGCCAGGGCTAAACTGCCCACCCAGAGTGTGAGAGAGTAAATGAAAAGGACGGCCCAGCGGTGAGAAAGACCGGCTTGCAGCAGGCGGTGGTGCAGGTGGCGTTTGTCGGCAATAAAAGGTGATTTGCCCTCCCGCAGCCTGGAGAGGATGACGGCGGACATGTCCAAAATCGGGACGGCCAGGATCAGGTAGGGCAGCAAGACTGCGGTAACAGCAGTGGTTTTAACCAAGCCAATCACTCCCACACCGGCGAGGGTGAAGCCCATGAAATAGGCTCCCCCATCGCCCATAAAAATCTGGGCGGGGTTAAAATTGTATTTCAGGAAGCCCAGAGCCCCACCGGCCAGGGCTGCCGCAATCAGGGCTGCTGCCGGTTGGTGCATAAACAGGCTGACGAACATCATCACCAGGGCGGCTATCCCAGACACGCCGGCTGCTAATCCGTCCAAACCGTCAATCCAGTTGATGGCATTGGCCATGCCCACGAGCCAAATCACCGTAATCGGCAAGCTCAGGATGTCCATATGGGTCAGCCCGAGAAAGGGAATCGTCAGAAAATCAATGCTGACGCCGGCTTTCCAGGCCACACCGGCAACCAAGACTTGCATCAGCAGCCGCACAAAAGGCGAGAGGCTAAAAAGGTCATCTGCCAAGCCGATCACGAAGAAAGCCAGACCGCCAATGGTGACGCCCCAGATTTCATATTCTTTGTCGGGAGGCAGAATCGCGCCACGATAGTCTAAAAAGCCCCCCAATTTCCAGACAGCCAGGAGTGCAATTATGGTGCCGGCAAAAATAGACACGCCTCCCAATCGCACCATCGGGCGCTGGTGGACTTTGCGCCCACCTGGCTGGTCTACGCGGCCTATTTTGAGGCCAATGTTTTTGACAACTGGTGTGCTCCAGAGCACAACGAGGTTAGAAACCAGAAATGCGACCAGGTGGTACAGCATGGAGAGGCATCTGAAATAACGAGGGTGCCAGAATATGGAGTTGTCAGCCAGAGTTTACTATATTTCAGACATTCACAGATCCCAGGTAGCCACCGGAAAATGTCGGGGGGTGAGTGAGAGGGGCTGCTGCTATGGGGAGAAAGGGATGGCGCTTGGCCGCAGTGCCGAGTGATAACCATAATATCTCTGCTGGGGTGGCACTGGTCGCAAGCGCCTTGTTTGTTGGGCATCACAGCTTCTCTACCTCCGGAGGCTAATGGTAATTAATCGACCGTAAATAATCTCTGCTGGGGCTGCACATCTCTCACCGGCACAAACTTTTTCTCCCAAAAGGCACAGCCGTCTAACTTAAACCAGCGCCGGTACTGGCACGGTTAAATGGGGGTAGAGGGGGAAGCTGGCGCACAAGGCTGCGGCACGGCGGCGGCAATCTCGGGCCACTGCCTCATCTTCGGGATTCAGCAGCCGGTCGGCAATAATATTGGCAATTTCGGTAAACTCCGCTTTTCCCATCCCCCTGGTGGTCATCGCCGGCGAACCCAGCCGCAGTCCGCTGGTGACGAAGGGCGACTCTGGATCGAAGGGCACGGTGTTTTTGTTGGCGGTAATGTTGACGCCGCCGAGGAGACTGTCGGCAATTTTGCCGGTCATGCCAATGGAGCGCAAATCGACGAGCATCAGGTGGTTATCTGTGCCGCCCGATACAATCTTTAATCCCCGCTGGCTCAGCTGCGCCGC
>JALOOK010000501.1 GCA_025454445.1 Oscillatoria sp. Prado101
CCAAGTACACCCTGTTTTCTATCACCTGCGCGTCCAGCAGAAACGACTGTTTCGCGGAACGGCCAATGTTTGGCAAGCCAGCCGGTTTGCCCAAACACAGTCCTTGGAAAACTTGCCCCACACCTGCATTAAGCACCAATCCCTGCTGCGAAGAAAAATGGGCAGCACAGATCCCCAGTTACAGGAAAATAAAATTGTCAACCTGGGAATTGCCCACAAAACAATAGACGGCATCATCATTCATCCAGGGGAAATCTTTTCCTTTTGGCGTCGGGTGGGCAACCCCACCGCTGCCAAAGGATATGTGGAAGGGTTACAATTATCTAGGGGAGAAGTGAAAACCGGCACCGGCGGGGGGCTGTGCCAGCTAGCTAACCTGTTATACTGGATGGTTTTGCACACCCCTCTGGAGGTGATTGAGCGCCACCACCACAGCTTTGACCCCTTCCCGGACGACCGGCGAGTCTTGCCTTTTGGCAGTGGGGCTAGCGTTTTTTACAATTATGTCGATTTGCGCTTTTACAACCCAACCGAGCAATCTTTTCAACTTCGAGTCTGGCTAACAGATGAGCATTTAAAAGGAGCCGCTCACACGGATAGAGAGTGGCCCTTCTCTTATCATATTATCGAAAAAGAGCACCGCTTTTTGCGCGAGAGGGGCAAAACCTATCGGACGAATGAGATTTGGAAAGAAGTTATCGATAAGAGTACGGGCAATAAACTCAAGGAAGAACTCGTCATTAAGAATTTTTCGGAAGTGAAATACTCCATCGATTCTTTGCCTGATCGACCAGATATCAACTAGCGATTAAGCTGTTAGGCTAATAATGCTGCATGTGGTCGAAAAGAGGCAGTCGCGACGATCTGCGCACACCACCACCAATGAAAAGTCGCTTCGGGCGGCGGAGATCCAGTAGGGCGTGCAGCCCAACTACGAACCTTTTCAAGTCAGAGCCTCCAGAGAGCGCGTTCCCAGGCGGAGCCTGGGAAAGGAGGCAGAGCCTCTAGAGAGCGCGTTCCCAGGCTCCGCCTGGGAACGAGAGTTACGAGAGTTAATGCGATAATGCCCTTTTGCCCGATTGCTGGCTGTCTGCGCTACATTGGGAGGGCGTGCTTTTTTTGTTGCAGAAATTTCTGCATTGACTTTAAATGACTAGCATATCACCCCTGAGAGAGGATCGTCAAGACCGGCCCAGGCGGGAAAACGACTGGCGCTTGTTCCTGCGCTTGGTGCCCTATGCCCGTCACAGCGGGCGGATACTGCTAATTTCTATGCTGCTGTTGGTGCCGCTGTCAGTCGCCAGTGCCATTCAGCCGATTATCATCGGGCAAGCCATTTCCCTGCTGCGCAAAGAACCGAATATTTGGGCGTTTTTCCAGGGGAAACCCCTGTCTTGGGGGCTGAATATTCTCACCTGCTTGCTATTCGTAACCATAGCAGTGCGCCTCGGGCTGGAATCCCTGCAAACCTATCTGGTGCAGAAGGTGGGCCAAAAAATCACTGCCGAGATCCGCAACGATTTGTTCGAGCACGTCACCTCTTTGGCGGTGCGATTTTTTGACCGCACTCCCGTGGGGCGGCTGATCACCCGCCTCACCAGTGATGTGGACGCTTTGGGAGAGGTGTTTTCCACCGGCGCGATTGGCATTGTCACTGATTTATTCTCGATTGTGGTGATTGTTATTACCATGTTTGCCTTGCAGTGGCAGCTGGCTTTAATGCTAGTTCTGATGCTGGTGCCGGTTGCCGGTGTGGTGATATACTTCCAGCAGCAGTACCGCAAAGCCAATTACCGGGCGCGAGAAGAACTCTCCGCCCTCAACGCCGCCCTGCAAGAAAACATCACCGGCATTAACGTGGTGCAGCTGTTCCGCCGCCAGCAATTTAACTCCGAACTGTTTCGCACCATTAACCAGCGCTATGTCCGCGAGGTGGACAAAACCATCTTTCACGACTCCGCAGTTTCCGCAACACTGGAGTGGATTGCCTTGGTGGCGATTGCCGGTGTGCTCTGGTTGGGTGGCGTGCGCCTGTTGCAGCAATCCCTCAGTTTTGGCACCCTATCGGCATTTATTCTGTTCGCCCAGCGACTGTTCGATCCCTTGCGGCAATTTGCGGAAAAATTCACCGCCCTGCAAGCCGGTTTCACGGCAATTGAGCGGATCGGCGACATCTTCAACGAGCCGGTGGAAATCCGCGATCCAGAAGTAGCCCTTCGTTCTTTGGGCAGGCACGGGAACCTGCCCCTACAAGCAGGGAACGGAGAAAAGTCCGCGCAGCCTGCTTCTGAGGGTGCGCTTTCCGATTTCTCTGAGAAAAAGGGGGAAATCCGCTTCGAGCAGGTTTGGTTTGCCTACAAGGGAGATGAATACGTCCTCAAAGATTTGGATTTTACCATCCGTCCGGGTGAGAAAGTGGCTTTGGTCGGACCCACCGGCGCGGGCAAAAGTTCGATTATCCGCCTGCTGTGCCGGCTTCACGAACCAAGTAAGGGGCGGATTCTCGTCGATGGCGTTGATATTCGAGACATGCCTCAGGCTGAATTGCGCCGGCATGTGAGCGTGATTTTGCAGGATGGCTTTTTGTTTGCCGGTGATGTCAAAAGCAACATCACTTTGGGAGATAATTATTCCTTACAGGAAATCCGAACTGCAGCCGAGCGAACAAATGTGGCGCGTTTTATTGAGCAGCTTCCCGAAGGGTACGACACCGAGCTGCGGGAGCGAGGCACCAATCTATCTGGCGGACAAAAGCAACTGCTAGCTTTCGCTCGCGCTGCGATTCGCAATTCCCGGATTCTGGTGCTAGATGAAGCGACGGCGAGTTTGGATGTGGGTACGGAAGCGCTAGTTCAAGACGCCCTCGACCGGCTGCTGGTGGAACGCACCGCCATTATCATCGCTCACCGGCTTTCTACAATTCGCAATGCTAACCGGATTTTGGTGCTCAAGCGGGGTGAGTTGGTGGAGCAAGGCAGTCATGAAGAATTGCTGCAGCAAGGGGGGCTGTATGCGAGTCTGTACCAGCTGCAGATGCTGGGTAATTAGCGTTATTATTTAGGCATGAAGAACCCCACCCCCCAACCCCCTCCCCGCGCTTCAAGGAGGGGGAGTAAGAGGGGGTTTGACCTCGCTAACCTCGTTTCCAGACTCTGACTTGAAAATGTTTGTAGTTGGGCTGCACGCCCAATCCTCTTCCAGGCTCCGCCTGGGAACGCTGTCCTGGAGGCTCTGCCTCCTTTTTTGAACAACCATATTTAAAACATAAAATCAGAAAATATGAAGCGGAGAAAATTGATTCAATCCGCAGCCTTCGGAAGCGCTTCATTTGCAGTTAATCTAAGTCTGCTAAACCCCAAACCGTCAGAGAGTTATTTCGCCGACATGAACGAGAAGCAACGCTACGACTGGATTATCCTGTACTGGATGCCCTACGACAACGATCTGTGGCGCTTTGGCAAACCTATCCTGGATATGCTTGCCAAAGGGGTGCGGAGTGAAAATATCCTTGTGACAGTAGAATCGGATTTTTGGGGTGATAAAAACCTTTCAAGAAGGGCTATTTCAAAAGACAGGGTAGGGGTTGAGCAGCTAAAAACTGCCAACAGCGCTAGTGAGGAAGTGTTTGCGGAATACCTCAATTGGGCTAACTCACGCTTTGCTGCCGACAAGTGGGCTATCGTGTTCTTGGGACACGGGGGGCGTTTGGATGAAATCAGTCCTGATGAAAATACAGGAACCATCCAGTTAAAAACCAAGTGGATGAATATCA
>JALOOK010000502.1 GCA_025454445.1 Oscillatoria sp. Prado101
TTGAGCAGATTCTCGACTTTTTGCTGGCCCAGCTCATCCGCAACTTCCGGCTGCATCATATTATACACCCCCGCACTGCCGCAACACAAGGCAGCATCCACCGGCTCCCGCAGCTTCACCCCCGGAATTTGCCGCAGCAACTGGCGCGGTTGCAGGCTAATCTTCTGCCCGTGCAACAGGTGACAGGCATCCTGATACACTATGGTCAACTCCCCATCCGTCAGCGGCGAAAGTTTCGCCGTCAAACCAATTTCGCAAAGAAACTCTTGCGCATCTCTCACTTTACCAGCAAATTTCTCTGCTTTTTCCCGATATTTGGCGTCATTTTGCAGGATGTGGCCGTATTCCTTCAGCGTGTGCCCGCAACCGGCAGCATTTATAATGATAGCATCAACGCCCGTATCTTCAAAGCTGTCAATCATCTGTCGCGCCAGAGCTTGAGCCTGTTCTTCTTGCCCTTGGTGCGCCGGTAGCGCCGCACAGCAGCCCTGCGTTTTCGGAATCACCACCTCACAGCCATTCGCCGTTAAAACCCGCACCGTCGCTTCATTCACCGGCGAGAAAAACAGACGCTGCACGCACCCTATAATCACCCCCACCCGATAGCGCTTTTCACCTTGCGCTGGAATCACTTCCGGCAAAGGTTCATGGAAAGTGTCCAGCGTCACTTCTGGCAGGATTGAGTCCATCGCCGCCAAACGGGGAAACGCCTTTTTCAACAAGCCGGTGGAGCGAACAAGCTTCTGCAACCCCAATTTCTGATATAAAAATATAGGAGCCAGCAAAGGGCGCAACCGGCTGGGATAGGGGAACAGATTAAAAATCAGGGCGCGAATCAGCCGGTCTGGCAAAGATCGCTCATAATTTCGCTCAACTTGCGGACGAGTCGCCCCTATCAACTTATCATACTGCACCCCAGACGGGCAAGCCGTGACGCAGGCGAGACACCCCAAACACGAATCAAAATGCGGCACTGTGGCGTTGCCGAGTTCAGCCTCACCCTCATTAATCGCATCCATCAGATAGATCCGCCCTCTCGGCGAATCCATCTCCTTGCCAATCACCCGATAACTCGGACAAGTTGACAGACAAAACCCGCAGTGAACGCAAGTATCAATCAGTTTTGGCTCCGGGGCGTGCTTGGCATCAAACCCGCTGAGATTTGCCGGTTCTGGGTTGGTTGCAGGATTTTCTATAGTTTGCATCAGATTCTACAAAGGTGATTTGAACCGCAGATGAACGCAGATAAACGCAGATAGTCTCTTTTATTATACCCCCAATATCAATTTTGGGCTAAAGCCCAACTACAAACTTCGTTTCAGAGTGCCGAGTGGGAGACTGGAGGCAGAGCCTCCTGGTCTGCGTTCCCAGGATCTCTGTCTTCTCTTCCCTTGGCGTCCTTGGCGTCTTGGCGGTAAAAAAATTAAATCCCCCCCACAAACCGACCGGGACTCAAAATATTCTCCGGGTCAAATTGCCGCTTAATTAGCCGCATTAAATCAAGCGCATTGCCCGTGTACCCCCAGACATCCAGCTGTTGCTTGACCGAAACCGGCGCTTGTAACACTGTCAGAAATCCGCCTTTTTCTTGGCAGACCGACCGTATTTTCAACACGCGATCTGTGAGGTTTTCACCGGCAAACCGCAACACCCCCAGTCCGCTGCCGGAGTGGATGGCACCGGCACCCGACGGGGATAAAAGAGTGTCCATCTGGGTAAGAGCACCGGCAGCTAAGGTCGGTTTTACTCCTATTTTGCAAAGAATGGCCGGCTCGGCTGCCGGTGCGTCCAGTTGCTCTCTCAATTTTTGCCACAGCTGAGCCTGATCATCGCCACCAAGGCTGGTTCCTTGCAACCCCAGGGCTTTGCCAACTTCCAGCAGCCGGTTTGACTGTTCTTGGACACTTTCCGGGATGCTCTGGAAGCGGACGAGCAAGCCGGTGTCCCGTTGGCCGAGGCAGGAAGCCACCAGTTGGGGAGAGAGGAGCTCAACGGCGGTGGGGGTGAGAGCGGAGGCGAGCAGGGTTTGAGCGGCGCGGGCGATTGCGTCAGGAGAGCCGGTGAGGGCCACTGTTTGCGACGCCGCCGGCAGGGGATAAACTCGAAAAGTGACTTGACAAATAATCCCAAGTGTGCCGTAGGAGCCGGTGAACAGTTTCATCAGGTCGTAACCGGCAACATTTTTGACGACGCGCCCGCCGGCTTTGGCAATCTGGCCATCGGCGCGGACGAAGGAAAGGCCGATCAGTTGGTCGCGGACGCCGCCGTAGCGGTGGCGCAGGAAGCCGGAATCGCCGGTGGCCACAATGCCGCCCAGGGTGGCCATTTGGGGGAAAGCGGGGTCGAGGGCCAGGAATTGAGCTTTGCTGGCTAAAATTTGTTGCAGGTGGGCAAATTTCATCCCCGCTTCCGCCGTGACGGTTAAATCGCCGGCGGCGTGGTCGATTAGCTGGTTGAGGCGTTCGGTGCTGACAGCAACGAGCTCCCTTTGCCCCCCTTGATAAGGGGGGTTGGGGGGATCTGCTTGAACTAATCCGCCCCAGCTGAGCTTGCTGCCGCTGCCCACCGGCAAGACCCCCCAGCGGTTGCGGTGAGCTAGGGCGATGATTTCGGCAAGTTCCGCCTGGGTGTTGGGTTTGACGGTGCAGTCAATCTGGGTGTTTGGGGTGACGGTTTGAGCGAGTGCGTTCGCCAGAGGCGCTTCTAGCTGTGTGCGGGACACGACGCCTGCCGCACCGACGATGCTTTCGAGTTGGGGGGCGAGCGGAGTTTTAGTTACCAAGGTGAGAGCCTCTGTCTTGAGAGTGGAAGGGGGAAGGGGGGAGGGGGAGAAAGATTTTTATGTTTCGGTGCCGGTGAGGGTCGCACCTTAAAAGCATTTTAGGGGAAGTGTGGGCGGCAGAGCCACTAGCTGCGCGGCTAGTTGCCCAAAAAGCAGCCGGGCAGCCGAGGGGCGCGGGCGCAGTTACCAGCTATACAGGTTTAATAGGCTTGAGAAGGTTAATATTTAAGAGAGCGTCTAATATTTAAGAGATCATAAAGAATAAAAGAGCAAGTTTGATATTCCTTGTGGAGTGCCAGCCGCATATCTAGTCAGTCCAGAAATGTCGAAACCGAGGCCGACTTACTGGCTGTGCTGGGCGGTAGTTTCGACGCGATTCTCGCGCCCGTGGGAGATACCGCAATTTGACGCCTCTGGTGCGCAAATGCAGCTTTTACAGGAGAGCAGCGAAGACATTCCCTTGATGGCACTCACCGGCAGCAATAACGCCGAAGTTGCGGTAGAGTGCGTGAAGCGGGGTGCTTCTGACTGCCTGCCCAAAGACCGCAGCCGCGCAACTCGGGCCAGCAGTGGCGCGGCTCGCTGCGAGCGAAACAACTGCGTGACGAAAAGCGTTCCGCACTCGCCCAAGTGCGAGAAACTGCCGCCCGCTTCCGACAGCTGACCGCGCCCCAGACATTATTTATGGGGATCGCCTGACTGCCACTCGCTGCCAAGAGTGGATCAGCGAGCGCGGTACAAGCACTCGCGGGCCACACGCCGGAGGATCGCTGCGCCGATCCTGATTGGGGAGTTGGGCATTAGTCCAACTAGGAACTTTTGGGCGTCGGCCCAACTACGAACTTTTGGGCGTCGGCCCAACTACGAACTTTTGGGCGTCGGCCCAACTACGAACATGGAGGGCTGAAGCCCAACTACGAACATGGAGGGCTGAAGCCCAACTACGAACATGGAGGGCTGAAGCCCAACTACGAACATGG
>JALOOK010000503.1 GCA_025454445.1 Oscillatoria sp. Prado101
CCGATTGTCGCTTGTGACGCCACCACAGGTCTGCACAAAGCCCGCGAACTGCAACCGGCTCTAATAGTCGTAGACCGGATGCTGGCGGGAGACTCGGGGCTGTCTCTGTGCAGCCAGCTGAGGAGCGCCGGCAATCGGGTGCCGGTGGTGATATTAATGGCCCGCGATACAGTCGAAGATCGAGTGGCTTGCTTGGAAGCGGGGGCGGATGATTACTTTCTCAAGCCCTATCGCAGCGAAGAGTTTTTGAAACTGGTGCGCCTATACCTGCAGCCAGATGCCGGTGGCGCGGATCAGTTGCGCTTTGGCGACCTGGCACTCGACTTGTCGGCACGCACAGCCCTGCGCAACGGACGGGTGATTGAGCTGACGATGAAGGAATTTGAGCTGTTACGTTTCTTAATGGAGCATCCCCGGGAAGTGCTGACCCGGGAACAGATTCTGGAAAATGTTTGGGGTTACGACTTCATGGGAGAGTCGAACGTTATAGAAGTGTATATCCGCTATTTGCGTCTCAAACTTGAAGACGACGGCCAAAAGCGCCTGATTCAGACAGTCCGGGGCGTCGGCTACGTTTTGCGAGAATCCTAGTGTGCGGGGAACTTTTCTCGGTTTCTCGCTGCCGGAGAGCATTTCGGCAGCCAGGAAATCCAAAATCGAAAATATCAAGTCTAATATCGATATGAACCATTGTGACACTTGGTTGGCAATATTGCTCAGTATGTGGTTGACAGGCTGTTCGCCACCGGCACCGGCTCACTCAGGGCCTGGAACTGCCGCTGCGCCTCCCTCTCCGGCACCGGCGGCGCAGATGTTCCCGTATCGGGGACAGCAGCTGCCCATTTCAGCGAAAGCCACCATAGCTGATCAGGTGATTCAGCTAGAAGTGGCCAGGACACCCGAACAGCAGGCCACAGGCTTAATGTACCGGACATCCCTAGCGGATGACCGGGGCATGCTGTTTCCCTTTGACCCGCCGCGCTTGGTCGGCTTCTGGATGAAGAACGTTCCTATTAGTTTGGATATGATCTTTCTGAGGAATGGGGAAGTCAAAGAGATTGCCGCCAATGTTCCTTCGTGCAAGGAAACGCCGTGCTCTACCTACGGGCCGGCGGCAACGGCGGTGGACAGCGTGATTGAACTGCGGGGCGGGCGAGCAGCTGAACTGGGCCTCAAAGTCGGCGACCGAATTGCCGTCGAGTTTTTAGACCCTGACAGCAAAGCTACCGAAGACGGGAGATAGGGATTTGCCAATCTCCCCCAGACCGCACCACTCTTCCCCCTCAATCTCCAAGGGGATTTTTATAGAAATGATTTAAAATCTATACCGTTTGGCTCGGCACAGGGCTGTCAGGATTTGCTAATCTGTTTGTCTTAGGAGAAGAAAATTTTATATAAGACTTCTTCAAAAACTCACAACATTTCCAGAAAATCTTGGCCATTTGGTGGTGAAAACAAGGTAAGGTTAGAGTACGCTTGCGCCCAAGGCGGTGGGGAGTAGGAACTACAGTCGGCGCTTGAGTTGAGGGGAACCCTCAACGCCCTTGCGCCGCTCTTGACAAGAAAAGCGTGACTCGCAGGAAGGGACACTCAAGGTTAATTTTTTGTGGTGTCGGAGTGAGAAACGAGTGCAATCCCACCGAACTACCTCTGAGGGTGGATACGGAGTCACGCACCATCGATTCTGTCAAGTTGGCCGAATCTGGCTGATTGAAGTTTCAGTGCAACAGCTGAGGCGCTAGTTGGGGTCCGATCTAACTAACTGTAAATCTACTGGTGCGTAAAATGGCAGAGCCTGATTACCTGAGAGCAGGCGCTCAGATTCGCCAGCAGCTGTAGCACTCTGCCTGGGTTTTCAGTCGCAGTCCCCCTCGCAGTGCCCTCGAGTAACGGGCGCACTCCCAGCCTTTGTCGCCTAGCAGCAGGCGCAGGAGATAGAACCCTGTCTGTCCCACAACTGTGCTGATTGCCACCGGCCCTTGCGTATAGACGGATCGCATACTGGCTACCTGCGGTTAAGAAAGGTTCTGTTTGTGTAAGAAAATCAGGTTTAATAGAGGAGGTGAAAGTCTCAATGGCACCCGCAACTTATTCTCAGTTCATTCGCTTTCTGCAAGAAGATTTGGCTATTTCAGCGTCTTCTATCCAAATCGCTCTGCGTCGTCGTGAGCAAGATCCAGGACCGCTGCCGATGATTCTCTGGCAGTACGGTTTGATCACGATTGAACAGTTGGAGCGCATCTATGACTGGCTCGAAACTGCCTAGGATTCCAGGCGTGCGAAACTCCGCCTTGCCAAACTCATCCCCCTCTTTGAGATTGGGATGAGTGGCGGATTTAATCCAAAGTTACTCCAGCAAAAAAAAAGAGATTTTCCGCTTCAATCTCAACCTTGTCTTGGAAGTCCAAACCCACCCTGCGGAAAGGCTGACGCCACAGGAAACTCCGCAGGGGTGCGGAGGGCGATCCAAAGATGAGAGGAAAAGCTTGATTGGTGGCGTTGCACAGTAGAAGGATGATTGAACTTTTTGCACTTATCTAAAACCCTCTCTTACTCCCCCTCCCCGCTTTTCGGGGAGGGGGTTGGGGGGGTGGGGAAGATCGCCGCAATTGTGCAACGCCTGATTGGTGCGCTGGCTGTTCACTTCAGCCCCAACAGCTTGGAAAATCAAGGACTTCTCCCCCCTCACCCCACGCAAAAAGGAGCGAGGATGAAACATGGAATGTCCCGCTTTCAGCTGACCGCCTGCATGCCGACAAAGCCTGCTAAATATATGCTTGTATTGCTCCCGGTTAATTGCTTATAATTAATTTATCTTTGCCGCACCGCCCGGAACGGGTGCCTTCCGCACTCTCAAACCTTCCAGGGGTTGGGCGAAAAGCGCAACCCACCAGGCTGCAAGCAGCTGAAAATCCCCAACCGGTATTTCCTGGAAACATAAGTCAAAAAAAGCGGGTCTGGGAATCAGCCCGCTGTTGGTGATTTTAGATTTTGGATTTAGATTTAGTGATTTTACAGCTATTCGGCAACATACTGATAGCGGTTCTCAGTTTGATTTAAGTGAGGCCCAGAAACCCGGTTTCTTAAAGAAACCGGGTTTCTCAGCACCTCAGCCTGAGAGGCGGGAGGCTCACCATTGAGATTCATCAACCGGATGAGCCCCGCTCTCCCATCCCCTAGGACTGGGTAAAAACACTGGCGGCTGCAGCCACACCGGCACCCGGAGTGAAGCTGTCGCAGCCCAGTTCGCGCAGGGCCACTTCCAAAGCCGAAATCGCCGCCAGGATATCCCGGTCGCTAACAAAGCCCAGGTGGCCAATGCGGAAGATTTTGCCTTTCAGGTGATCTTGTCCGCCCGCCATGGCGATATCAAACCGCTTTTTGAGCACAGAACGCACCTTCTCCGCATCCACCTGTGCCGGTGCCACGGCAGTAATCGCCGGACTAGCCGCCTCATCCGGTGCGAACAGCGGCAGACCGAGAGCCTTAACCGCCGCCCGTGTGGCCAGCATCAAGCGCCGGTGCCGCGCAAAAATATTGTCCAGCCCCTCTTTCTGCATCATCCCCAGGGTGACTTGCAAGGCAAAGAACATATTCACCGGCGGCGTAAACGGAGTCGTATTTTTCGCCGCATCTTTGCGGTACTTGCCCAAATCAAAATAATAGCGCGGCAGTTTCGCCGTTTTATAAGCCTCCCAAGCTTTGGGGCTGACGGCCACAAAACCCAGTCCCGGAGGAACCATATAGCCTTTCTGCGAGCCA
>JALOOK010000504.1 GCA_025454445.1 Oscillatoria sp. Prado101
TATTTTTGGACTATCAGCGCCATAATTTTTATCTCTCTGAACTTCCTGCTCTCCACCTGGCCGGTTGAAGCGTGAAACCTGTCAGGTACGCCAAAATGTATTTAAACATTAACTTCTTCAAATTAACAGACTTAATTTTCGCAAACCCGCCGAAATATATAATTTAATAATCTTCTTTTCTCAGGGCTGGCCCTGCGGATTGACGCCCCGCAGGACCGGCCAGAATGCCTGTCCTTGAGGATATAGCAGCAGTCATATTGGGCGCGGACATCAGTGACCTAGGGAAAAAGGCGTAGGACAGGCGTTCCCTCCGATCGAGCGAGACCTTGAGGGCAGGCGTCCCGCCTGCCCTACGTCTATACCTCGCTTCGACAGGCACTCCCACCGGCACTCCCAGACAATCCGATTGAATAGATTGTGATTAACGGGCGGGTAGTTAAGTGGTATTGATTGCCTGCTGTAACTATTCACCGCTGATCCCTCGCTTAATATAAAAACCAATCAAACGTAATTTCACTGACGGTCGCCAATCCCCTGGCACAAGAGGCGGTCGCTTTCTGGGACATTGGGGTTGTTTTGCAGGTAGTCGCGCAGCCAATTGCAGGCGCGATCGAGCAGCTTGTCGGAATTCATTTGAGCCATGCGGCGCATTTCATAGATAGATTCAAGGTTCCAGAGGAGCGCGGTGCTGTCAGCGGAAGCCGATGCTAGGGTTTGGCCATCAGGCGACCAAGCGAGAGCAGCCGACAAAGGGTCCCCGTGCTGTTCCAGCGCTCCCAGCAACTGGCCATCCAAATCCCAGAATTTCACAGAATCGTCTTCAGCCACCGTGGCAATCATCTGGCCATCTCGACTGAAGCTCACCTGCCAAACCGCATTGGCAAACCCTTTTATCGCTGTCAGTTCTGTCCCGTCGGGGTTCCAGAGTTTGACGATTTTGTCAGCACCGGCAGAAGCAATTGTCTTGCCATCCGGACTGAAACTGACACTATTCACCCGATTCGTGTGCCCGACAAAAGTCTTCACCGGCGTGCCATCTTTGCGCCACAGCTTCACCGTGCTGTCACCGCCAGCAGTTGCAATCAGCTCTCCATTCGGCGAAAAACTGATATCATTCACCTCAGCGTCCTTGTGCGCCTCAACAGTTATTATCTCCGGGTTATTCACACCCCAAAGTTTGACGATGCCGTCAGCGCTACCCGAAGCGAGCGTTTCGCCATCCGGCGAGAAACTGACGCTCTTCACCGCAGACAAATGGCCTTGCAGAGTTTCCGGCGTATCCCGCTGCAGATCCCACAGCAGCACCTTGCCATCATAACCGACAGTAGCAACCCTCTTGCCGTCAGGCGAGAAACTCACATCTGTTACCGGGGTTTCACTCTTGAGCGTTCGCCGCAGCGTACCGTCGGAAACCCTCCAAACCAGCGCCATACTGTCCGCACTGCCGGTGGCGAGAAATTTCCCATCGGCGCTGAAACTGAGGCTTTTGACGCCGGCGGTGTGCCCTTGCAGGATGTCGCGCACCGCGCCTTTCAAGCTGCGCAGGCGAATAATTTTATCAGCCCCGGCACTGGCGATTTCTGGCTGCTTGGCGTCGGGCGAGAAACGGACGCTTTTCACACTGCTAAAATCCTCCAGAAAAGTTTGCAGCAAATTGCCGTCAGTGTCCCACAGTTTCACAGTTTTGTCATCACTGGCAGTGGCAATATTCTTGCCGTCGGGCGAGAAACTGACACTATTCACCCAGCTGGTGTGAGAAGCCAGTACCCGCAGGAGAGTGCCGTTAGTATCCCACAATTTTACCGTACCGTCACGGCTGGCTGAGGCAATTGTGTTGCTATCCGGGGAAAAGCTCACCTCAAGCACTCTGCCGTCATGAGCCAGCAGCATTTTTTCCAGCTTGCCTTTAGAATTCCAGATTCTGACGGTTCTGTCGGAGCCGCCGGTAACAATTCTGCGCCCATCCGGGCTGAAACTGAGAGCGGTAACAGCACCGACATGCGCTTCTATATTTGCCACCGGCGTGCCGTCGGAAGTCCACAGGATCAGCTGCCCGTCTGCGGTGCCGGCGGCTATCAACTCCCCATTCGGACTGAAAGCCACATTTAAAACATCCGCGTCGCGCTGGAGGATTTTGATTTCAGTTCCGTCTGAATTCCACAGTTTTACCGTTTTGTCGGCGCAGACGGTGGCAATCGTCTTGCCGTCGGGCGACCAAGCGACAGAGCGCACGCGATCCGGATGCGGTAAAGTTGCTTGCAGTGTGCCGTCTGCGCCCCAGATTTTTGCCGTGCTGTCCTCACTGGCAGAGGCAATCAGCTGGCCATCAGGGGAAAAGCTCAGTTGATTCACTGTATCGGTGTGCCCTTCCAGCCGGTTGCGCTCACTGGTTGTATTGATTGCCACCACCAGGGTTTGCAGAGTCCGGTCGCGAACGGATCGGGGGATGTCGGTAAGCAAGTTAAGCTGTTTGGTGGCTTTCACCGCCCACAGCAGCGCTTCCAGCCCGTCGTTGGCTTGCAGCCGGTTTTGAGACAGGGTGTTCAAGGCGCTGATGTAGTTTTCTCCGGTTCGGGATAGCGGCTGTTCCGCATCGGGGGGCTGCAGTTTCGTGTCGGGGCGCTTAGCCAGGGAGGCTTGGTACTGGCTGAAAGCCAGTCCCCCCAGCACAGCGGTGAGCAAGCAGCCAAGAGCGAGAGCAGCGATCCCTGCGCCCAGGAACTTGATTCTGAATCGGGCGCTAGCGGTGATGTACTGGATTTGCAGTGGGGTGGCTGATGGCTCTTTGGCTTCGCTTTGGATCAGCCATTCCTCAGCTTCTTTTAAATCCTTGCCGTTTAATAAAAAGTTGGGGTCGCGGTTTTCGCTGTCCCACTCCAACGCCCGCACCAGCAAGCGCGTGTGAGTCCGCACATAATTTTGGTCGGCATCCACAGCGCTGAGTAAGGTGGAAAAAGCGCTGTGGAAATCCTCAGTTTCTAGAAAGGGAATCGGGTTGGCAGCGATAAAAGCGGGATGCACCTTTGAGGGGGGAGTCTGCCGGCACATCACCGATATCAACCGTTTGTGGCAGTTGAGCGCGTGGGCGATCTCCTCCTGACACGATTCGCAAAAAACGGAATCGGGAGAGATGATCAAGATGAAATTGTTTGCCGCTTCGATACCGGCAAGCATGTCTTTGCGCCACTCCGGCGTCAGCGGAATGTTCTGCCAGTTGGCGAAGACCTCGCGGCTGTTTTGCTGGAAAGCTTCGTAGAGTTTTTTGACGAACTCCAGATCTTCGTGCGAGTGGGAAATATAAACCTCTGCCATGCCTCTCTCTGGGACAGTTTAACGTTTGCCTTCGACTTCACCCCAACTTGACCCCTCTGCAAGCTGCTGCTAACTAGGCTAGAACCGGCTGTCGGGAACCCGCTGCCGGTGGCGGTGTCCGTCTCGGACACTAAACGCGATGCCAAATAAGTATACCTTAAGAGGTACTCCTTTGCTACATGATTTAAATAGCACTTAAATTGCACTATAAAGTATATCCAGTTCAGGCCATTATTCTACTGGTTAAGCCCTCTATATGCTCCGCCGACTTTCAAGGGAAAAGCAGGTTAAAAGCCTAACAGCTTATTCGCGGGGAATGCCGGTAAACCGTTTGCAGTTGGGCTAATGCCCCACACCGCCCCACCAGGGGGGAACCCCCCCCCCCCACCCCCCGAACCCCCCCCCCCCCACCCCCAAGGGGGGGCCAACCCCCGGCGGGGGGGGGGTTCAATCATCTTTTCCTGGAGATCGCGCTACTTTCCAGACGATTGGAATTTTATACCGGCTAGGGTAAATCACTCAGACTTGTCTGCTTCAGGCTTAAAGTAAAGAGAGGATTGATAGAGGACTTGTTCTTGGTGGGTTTCCAGTGTGCAATCAGAGAGGGGATAAGTCACACAGGTCACGATGTACCCAGCTGCTATTTCTGAGGGGCGGAGAAATTTTTGCTCGCTCTGATCGACCTCACCGCTCACGAGTTTAGCGACACAGGTGGAGCAGTCGCCTTGTTTGCAGCAAGCCGGCAATCGGATGCCGGCTTCTTCAGCCATATCGAGGATGTACTGGTCGTCTGGTACTGCGATAGTGCGGTCGAGTTTGAGCGCTGAATTCACCAGTCGTACTTGATAAACTGCCATTTCAGGGAAATATATAGAGAACCCATTTTTTAGGATAACTCTGAAGTGTCACCTACAAGTACACCCCTTAGCCAAAAAAGGTTCGTAGTTGGGCTTCAGCCCAAAAAGGTTCGTAGTTGGGCTTTAGCCCAAAAAGGTTCGTAGTTGGGCTTTAGCCCAAAAAGGTTCGTAGT
>JALOOK010000079.1 GCA_025454445.1 Oscillatoria sp. Prado101
AAACCTTTCTCCCCAACCAGATCCGCCCCATCCAGCCCGTGACGCTGCGCCAAATTCTCCACCTGCTCCAGGGTAAAATCTGTCAGTTTCACCGGCAGCCCCACATTAAACGGCGACTGGTGGATATCTAATTTCCCGTAATATTCAGTAGAATGCACCACCACCAGCCGCAGCTTTTCCCAGATTTCAATATTTTTAGCTTCCTCATGCCAGCTGCGCAGCATCGGCAGAAATTCTTCCGCAATTTCCGGGTACTGGAAAACCCGATCCACTTCATCCAGCGCCAAAACTAGCGGACTGTCTATTTGCTCCAGAATATGCGCTTCAAAGTATGTCGTGCAGCTGAGAATGCTTCCCCTGTCCTCATCCCAGTAATCATTCAACTGCGGGCGAATATCTAGCTGCTGACTGACATAAGAACAGAACCAGCGCAAAAATTTATCTAAATTGCTAAATACCGCCTTCTCAGCTTGGAGCAGATTCAGCCTGACTGTGCGATATCCCTGCTTTTTCGCGTGACTCAGAATCCTGTACAGCAGCGACGTTTTGCCCATCTGCTTGGGCGATTTAATGCAGATCAGCGCCCCCGCCCCCACAATCGCTTCGTAACACTCCGATTCGATGGGACTGCGCCCGACATAAAAAGGAGAGTCCACGGCTACCGGCCCCTCTGGAAATTCCAGCTTAGCCGCCGGCGCGACTTTTAGCCGCTGCGGCTGAGTGCCGGGGAGTGGGCGCAGTCGCCCCTGGCGCTGGGAAGGCGCGTACCGCCATTTTCGCTCCAGCGCTGTCCGAAAATTCGTTTTGCTGACCTCTTCCCCTAACGCCTTAGAAAGTGTCTTCCAGAACTTGTGGCCAACAGTTCGCTGCAGGTAATTGGCAGCATACTCAGTAATCTCCGCCATCTCTTCATAGGTCTGATTCTCCCAAGATCCCCGCAGGATAGCCATCTCGACATCAGTGATGTGTCTCCCTTCACTCGCCCAAACTGCCGCATCTGCTACTGTCACTGCTTCTTCAAAATTCATCGTTTTTTCTACCATATAGCCTAAGTTTTTCAAATATTAAAGGGTTAACACATCTCGCCACGTCTTAATAAGTATTATATCAAGCCGTCACGCTTGACAACCGAACTCTCACCCTTTAGGGGTTTCAGGGGCGCTTGGCAGCAGAAGTGGGGCGATTGCCGGCTGCCAATGCCTCTGACGCCCCCCGGCGCAGGCATCCGCAGCCCCCCCCGCACCGTACCGCCGGTTCTGGGGCGGCGATATAGCAGTTGGCAGTTAAGGCGCGGACATGGGCATTGGGCATCACGCATGCATGCCATTGGGCATTGGCCATTGGGCATGATCGCCAGAACGCATCATCGCCAGAACGCATGCTTCTGTGAGTCTTTCCCATTTCTGGGGCCATGCGCCATGCGCCTTGCCATTAATGTCCGTGCCCAATATGACTGCTGCTATATCAAGGAACCTTGCGGCAACAGGCCCGGTTGCCGGGGTAATGGGTTTCACCCCACATCTCTGTGGGCAGCTTTGGATAACCCAAGTTGCAACTTTTGGAGGCAGTCGCGACGATCTGCGCACACCACCACCAATGAAAACTCGCGCAAGGGCGGCGGAGATCCAGCAGGGCTAAAGCCCAACTACGAACCTTTTCGAGGCTCTGCCTCCAAAACGGCGTTACGGAGCAGAGCCCCGTAACCAGGGTAGGGGAGCAGGCCGGGGTGCCGGGGTGAGGGTACTCACCCCACATCTCTGTGGGCAGCTTTGGATGTTATTAGGGGCGGACCTGACCAGAAATGTTTGCACCCCGCCGGAAGTATGTTCGGAAACCCACCCCCCAGACGGGCGAGCGCCCATGTTTCCAGTCAGCCGGAAGCTTGTTCGGAAACCCGCCCCCACCCCTACCTGTGCCAGACTGGATTTATCCGCTCCAGCTCAGGAGAGAAACAATGACCGGCAATTGGCGGGGCACAACCTGCAACCAGGCAGCAAGTTGGGCCAGCAATTCCGCCCCCGCACAGGCAGGCTTATTACCACAAAAGCAATATTTTGTCAAGACTTGGCTAGCAAGTTTGTCAGCTGTCACACACCCAGCAGCACAGTCGGCGGGCTAAGTAATAGTTGAGAGCGTCCGTAAATAGCAACTCCCCTGTTTCCACTATTTAAAGTGTCAACCATCCGAGTCTGGTGCCGAAATAGTAGTTCAAAGTAGTAATAGGTTGAGCGCCAAAGCTCCCCGGTCAGATAATTTACTTCTTTTCCGGACGGGCGCAGTCGCTTAAAGTATTAATAAGAATCAGGTAACAGCCCTAAGTCACACAAATTTCTACCTTTGGAGGGTGCCATGTACTACTTAATCCTCAATAATCGGAATCCTGAACTCAAAGAGCTATTTCCCCAAGGGGTGCCGGCCTATGGCCCATATCCTGATGAGTTCGTAGAAATCTATGACAGCCAGACCTGGGAGCTGATGGATATTCAACCGGCTTTCCGAGTCAACCTCAAAGGCTTGACAAAAGATGAGGAGTTACAGCTCTTCAACCACTACGCCGCCATTCTGAATGACCCCCACTTCATCAAAAGCTCCTTTAGATTGCTGGAAAAAAACTTGGAGCCGATTCCAGCGGATTGTGTGGAATTGGTCGCGTGGCGCGAAGGGAAAAAAGTGTTTTGCTTTGAATGTGACAAAACCCCCGCAGTCTTGGGATGAATCCAGCACGCACCCAGCGCCGAACAATCAACCGGCTGCCTTTAAAAGCGCCAACTCCTCTCCCGTGCTCGTGCCGGTACCGGCAACCGGAATTGCTCTATCGCGCCACCGACAGCCCGCAGCACGCCAGCCAACCGGCATCCAAACGCCTGAGGACGTTTTCCACACACACTTCAGCTTGCAGTCCTTTCACCGAAAATACCCCGCTCCAAAGCCACAATCAGCCCGCAGTCGATCGCGGAAAAACTCGCCGGCGGCACCGTCAGCAGGGCCGGCGGGCTTTCCGTATATTATACAAGCGGAAAAACTCTCTGGCAAGCGATAGAACAAACTTTATAAAAGTTACCATACCGAGTTTTAGGCTAGGTTTAGGTAAGGCTGAGCAGCTCATATCCGGTGGCACTGTTATTGAAAAACTTTTCTTTAAACTGCGGCCTTCTGCAACCCTTGGCCCTCTTCGGAGCCGACAGGACAGCGTTCCCAGCTGCCAGGCTGGCAAGCAGAGAATTGGCTGCTGCTAACAGCCCCGATTGTCGGCTGTCCTTGCGATCGCGCGACCAAGCTTGCTATCGCCTTTTGCCTGAATCGCTGCTGCTCCCCCGATCGAGATCGTCCCAGTCCCAATCGTCATTCTTATTTCCCTTGGTTTCCCAATCATCCTCCTCAGCTTTTGGCTGCTGTTGGGGCGGTTTGATCACCCGGTAGTCGGCATCGTACACCGACTCAGTTCTTCCCACCCCAGACTCACTCGGTTGCCGGTAGGTGTAAGAATAGATTGTGCCAGACCAGGAACTAGCTGTCGGTTCTTGCTTAACTTCGTAGGTTGCGCCCTCTGTTTCTGGCTGCCGCTCAGCCCTTACCTGAGCTCGCCGCTCCTCCTCTTCCCACTCTTGATAAAAAGAGTCGTCATCCACAGCCTCTGGCTGCCCATCTTCTCTATCCCTAAAACTCTCGCCAGCTGGCTGTGAGTAATCTTCCCTATGCGGAGAGCTTGGCCTCTGATCGACCGGCTCGTCTTCATCCCCCGACTGGGAAGGCGCAGCTGTGGCAGAAGCCGCAGCGTAACCGGCAGCCCCACCGGCTCCCTCCGCCCCCAAATTGCTCGGCCAGCTAGAAGCGGGCTGTTGCGGTGCCGGTTCGTGTGGCTGACTGGCAACATACTCGCGGCGCGTCTTGGGCGGTGCTGAGCGCCGGCGGGCGGGATCCTGTTGCTCAAACAGATAATTCGACAGTCTGAACAAACCGGTAATCGCTTCCGAGATCAGCACCCCCGCCGCCACAGCTAGCAAAATCCACACAGACAGCGGTAGCGCCACCGATTGCGCCCCCAGAAAAACTAGCGGCAGCACAGGCGACAAGTTTTGCGCCGTAAAAATAGCCAGCCCTCCCGATCCCGCCACCAGCAGCAAAATGCGAAATTCACGCACAGTCAAGCCTCCTTAGCGATCAGTGTTGAGTGCTGAGAGTTTAATTTATCCCTTCTCCGTTTAATCACTTTATTTCTAATCCGGCGCTGGCAGCCACGCTTGGTTTCGCCTGATTGTCGGCTGCTGCAGCAGTGTGCCTTAGGATTGGGCATAATATCAACTCCGGTGGCATCCTGATTGCTGGCGCAGGGGCGGGCTGACCCCAGATATCTCTGGGAAGTCCTGGATGTAAGCTTGATCCGCCCCTACTGGCAGGACGCGCCGAGCGCGTCTGTCCACAATGCCGTCCCTACCGAACATGATATAACTCATTACCCAGCGGCTGGCACTCAAAAAATTCAGTGCCCCTGCCAGCGGCTGATGGGGATGCAGTCAATGTCCAGCTGGTCGAAAGCGCGAGCCACGACAAAATCCACCAAATCCTCAACAGTCTTGGGCTGGTGATACCAAGCGGGAATAGCCGGGACAATCCGGGCACCTGCTTCCGCCAGAGCGGTCAAATTGCGCAGGTGAATCAAGCTGAAAGGCGTTTCACGGGGCACTATAACCAGTTTGCGCCCTTCCTTGAGCTGCACGTCAGCCGCTCGTTCCAGCAAATCAGAACTCAAACCGGCAGCCAGCTTCGCCACCGTACTCATGCTTGCTGGAATCACAATCATCCCCAAAGTCCGGAACGAACCGCTGGCGATCTTAGCGCCCACATCCTGCCAGGGGTGACAGCGCAGCTTGCCGGTAGTGACATCGCCTGCTTGCTGACGCCAGAATTCCTCCTGGGCGCTAGGTTCAGCTGGCATGCGGATATTGAGTTCCGCCTGCCAGACCATATAAGCCGACTTAGAGGCTACCAGCTCAACAGTGTAGTCTGAGAGCAGCAGAAATTTGACAGCTCGCACCGCATAAATCAGTCCCGACGCCCCGGAAACCCCCAAAATCAGGGGCCGTGCCGGCGATTGCGCCGGGGGTGACGGGGGAGTTGAGACTTGTGACTCCTGGTTTTCAGGCCGGTCGCCGCTGGCGGCATTGCTGGTCACTGATTCTGACACCTCACAGTAAAGCTTTGTCACAGGTCACATCGCACAGGGGTAAGTGCACGCCACTTTTTAGGGCTCGTCTTCTAAATGAGGGTTGAAAAGGGACGCTTGTCCGCTGTCCTCCTGATCGCCATTTGTGGCTTCGCTGCCACCACCAACAGCAACCAGGTCAATTTGCTGGCGGTAGTAATCCACACTCTTAACTTGGACTTCCACGCGGTCGCCGAGCCGGTACTGCTTGCGGTTCTTGCGACCCACGAGAGTTTGCTGGCGGGAGCGATACTCGTACCAGTCATCCTTAAGCGACGATACATGCACCAGCCCTTCCACCATCAGCTCCTCAATTTCCACAAAGAACCCGTAGGACTGGACGCCGGTAATCAGTCCCGAGAAAGTTTCGCCGGTGCGCTCCTTCATCGCCGCCGCCTTCTTCAGGCCGGTCAGATCCGCCTCTGCCTCTTGCGCCACCTTTTCCCGGTCGCTCAAGTGGCAAGCAGCCGAAGCCAGCAGCTCCTCCAGCTCGTGCTGCACCTCGGGCGGCAGGACGTTCCAGTTTATTTGGCCCTTAGCGCTGCTGTGGCGCAGGTTGACGCGCTCCTTAACCCGGGTGGTGCGGCGGTCGCGCCCGTGCTCAAACACCGCATGAAGCACCCGCTGGAGCTGCAAATCGGCGTAGCGCTGCACCGGCGAAGTGCAGTGAGCGTAGCCGCTGGTCAAAGCGAGGCCAAAGTGAAGTCCGGGCGTGCTGCTGTAGACAGCCGGCTTGAGAGTTTCCTGTAGCAGATAGGTGAGAACGCGCTCCGACTTCGACCCGGCAAACAGCATGGCAAACCGCTGGTAATCTTGGGGATTGACGTCTTCGTCTTCGTCGAGCTCCAGGTTCATTCCCAGATTGGCCGCCTGCTTGATTAACTCTTGGACATCTTCTATGTCCGGTTTTGGCTGAATCCGGTAGATTCCCGGCACAGCCAGCGCTTGCAAGTGCGATGCCACAAGCTGGTTAGCCAGGACGATCAGCTCCCTGACCATCGTGCCCGCACTGGGGCGGGACGAGATAGCTATCACCCCCAGTGGCCCCTCATCGTCAAAGGGAGACAGGTTGCTGGCGTACTGGGTGGTTGGCAGATTCAGTTCCACCGCTCCCCGCAGCTGCCGGATGCGGGCCACCGCCTGCGAGAGTGCCAGCATTTGCTCCACAACCGGAGCCAGTGCCGAGGTTTGACTGCCCTCGAGAATCGCCTGAGCGTCCGAGAGCGCCAGCAGGTGGTCTACAGCGATCACGCTCGGCTGAATCTCGTACTCTATCACTTGCCCAGAAGAGTTGAGGGCCATAATCACCGATATGGCCAGCCGCTCTTCCCCGGGCAGCAGAGAGCAGCGGTCCTCTGACAGGCTCTCTGGCAGCAGCGGCACCCAAGTGTCTCCCAGAAATACCGCCGTGCCCCGCTTGCGGGCTTCCCGCTCGATTGGCGAGTCCGCCGGCACATAGTAGGCCACATCCGCAATGTGAACCATCAGCCGCAACAGCCCCCGCTTCGGCACCTCCAGGCTGAAGGCGTGCTCTGCGCACTTGGCTTGGCTTGCCCTGTGGCTGATGGCGAAGGTCAGCGTTCCCCGCAAGTCGAGCCGGTCTTTGTATTCCGTTTTTCGCAGCCCTTTGGCATAGCCCAAAGCCTGCTTGAGCACCGCTTCGGGAAACGAGCGCGGGATGTCGTGCTTGCAGCAAACAATATCCAAGTCGTTCGCCTCTTCGGCATCGCTGCCGAGAATCTGCGCCACTCGACCTAGGGGCGGATTGGAGCCTAGGGCGTAGCGCAGCACCTCTACATGCACTAGGTAATCGTTCGCCTCTTCCAGGTTCGGGCCATTTGGCTGCAGGTCGAGCTCAAACAGCAGCCGGTCATCCAAGGGCACCGCCTTGTAGAGCGATCGTCCCGTCGGGGTTTTGACTTGCTTGAGCCGCGCCAGCACGCTGGGATTGGCCCGCTCCAGAATCAGCCGCACTTCCCCTTCCGGGCTGCGGCGGCGGCTGCCTTCTTTGATGATTTTTACCAGCACGCGATCGCCATTCCAAGCGTTAGAGAGATGGCACTCCCGGATGTAAATATCCTCTGACCCTTCGACCTCCTGAATCGCGAAGCAGAACCCTTTGCTGCTGCAGCGGAGTTTCGCTTCCACGACCCCTTCTTCAAACTGCCGGCGATACTTGCCCCGCTCCTTGACTAAAATGCCAATTTTCTCTAGAGCGTCGAGGACAATCTGAAATTGGCGCAGGCTGGTTTTGTCCTGGCAACCCAGCTTTTTTTCCAACACCTTTGGCGCAACCAACTTGTCATCCGTAAAATTTGCTAGTAGTGTAGCGATTGAAAATTCCATGCAACGCTCAATCCTTGTCGATTCTATTCGGCTATAACACCTGCGATGATGTCACCCCACCTTGCTATGAGTGCTGGTGGTGCCACTGGTTACACTTCCGGAGCGATCTGGCACAAGCCGACAGCGCAGTCATGCCAGCGTCCGCACTCTGCCTTCCGGGCCAACTCCCCCGAAATCGTCAGCGATTCTGCCAAAGTGCTGGTACGATGCTCCGGCACGAGCCGCAACGCTTACGCCCTCGCCAATGCCAATCCTGGCTTGAGCCAGACTCAGGACCCGAGGCACAGCTGTTTGGGCATCCGCTTTACATCGGGCTGCAACCGCCCCTGAGTGTGCCAGATCCCTCAAGCCGGCACCGCCTCAGTCAACACATTGATGCCGCCCCAATTGGCGGGAGCGATGCCGGTGTGACATGCGAGTCGCTCAAAGCGTGAGTGCCCCAGCACAGGACTAATGCTGGCAATTTTACACTCTGCGGTGCAGCGCTTGCGCCACCCCCCGGTTTTAGCCGAGATGCACGCCGTGGGTTGCACAGAGCGCTGGTGGAACACTCAAGGGTGCCCGAGGCCGATGTCATCGTTTTCCTATTTTAGTTTTAGCGCGTACTTTTGTAACATTGGTTTTTTCTGTACTATACTTAACGAGAGCGATTGAGGGCGTGTCTTGTTCTTCCTGCCTTGATTGAGCGGTTAAACAGGTTCCCAGGCCCCGGTGCCATCTGCTCCCCCTTGGCGCTGCCGCCCAAAGGGGAGCACCCGTTGGGGATCGCCGCCCCTCCTCCGGCCACTCCAGATAAACGTTCCGCTCGCTTGTCGGGCTGACCTGCGGTGGGCTGCTTTACTCCCTAAGCGGCAGCAATGCACGGAGTTCCCTGTCAAGAACATCATCGCAGCAACCTGCGGCTGTTGCCGCTCGGATTGGGAGAAATTAATTCTTTCCAGAGCTAGTGCATCTGCAGGAAGCGCGTGCATTTGCACCCGACTCGCTACCCAAAAGGCAAATATATCTACATCAAGGGCAAAAATCCCCGAAACCTATCGAAACTTCCCCCTCTCCTGAACCCCACAGCTCCCTTTACCCTCCTATTTTTGCCAAAGTTGGACGCATTTGAACAGTCTATTTTGAAGGACGGTATTTTTGAAGGTTCGCCACTCTAAAATATATAGCAGTAGCAACTTAGGTTAGGATGTAGGAATTGCGTCTCGCCTGTCAAGCGAGATGTTGAGGGTGCGGAGGGAACGCCTGCCCTACGCCTTCCCTACGATACTATGTCCGCGCACTGACTGCCTACTGCTATAAACTATAAAATCTCAAAAGAAGCGTATATATTTTATAGATATAATTTTAGTATGTGCAAAATAGCAGATGATTGTCTTAGCTGGCAACCCGGTTGACCGGCAGCGTATTTTGGTTTTAGTCAGACGCTATCCTCCCTTTTAATTAGCCCTCTGAGGGCGCTAATGTTTCAGGCGGAAATCCCATGTTTGAGCAATTTCGATCGCGTTATTCCAGCGGCTGCTTAATTTCTGAGTTAGTTACCATTTATCAGGGCAAATATGTCGTCCGCGCCCTCGTTACAGTCGGGGGCGCGACTCTGGCTTCCGGGCTAGCTGCAGCAGAAACCCTGGAACAGGCAGAAGACCAGGCCCGAATTCGGGCTTTGGCTGTCTTGGGAATTCACCCGAACGCCGGCGAAAAAACGTCCGCAGCCACAGGATCACAAACCCCCGCCTTGCCAGTTCAGTCGCAGGTGAAGTCTTCCTTGCCGCGCGAGAAAAGCTTCTCGGCAACTCCACCGGAAGCCCGAACCTCGGGCGGAACGCAAAAAACTGCGCCCGACGCTTTCTCGGCACAGACTCGTCGGCAACCCCCCCCTCCCGTCTCCCCAGCCCCACCTGCGCCGCCACCAGAAGTCTCTCAGGATTGGCTCTCCTCGACTGAGCGCACTCGCCCCTGGGTTACGCCAGCTCAGACCCCAAACTACCGCGAGGATGTGCCTTTCTCTGACATGGAATTTGCCCCTATTTCTGAGCCTGCTGATCTCTCTGATCCCCTGGCTAAAATCGATATGACACTCAAGGAGTTGCGGGTGAATCCCAAACAGGAGCAAGACTTTTTGGAGCGCACCTACGGCAAATCAAATCGATCTCTTCTCGACGACAGCGAATTGCAGCAATTCCTGGAATATCTGGAAGTTTACCAGCAAATCAGTGACGAAATGGATCGTCTGGGCTGGGGAATCGAGCAGGGAAGAGCTTACCTGAAGCAAACCTACGGCAAGGAAGGTCGCATACAGCTGACCCGCGAACAGTTGGAGGAATTCCTTGAATACCTGAAAACCAAGTAAATTCTACCGGAGCGGTGCCTGGATTTTAGATTGGCGCAACAGCCCCCAGTCTAAAATCCAGGCATCCCCCACCGACTAGGCCACGGCTATGGGCCTTTTGGCAGAGGGCCGCCGGTCAATCACCTGATCGATGAGGCCGTATTCCCTCGCTTCCTCTGCCGACATGTAGAAATCCCGTTCCGTATCTTCAGCAATCCGCTCCAGCGGCTGGCCGGTGTGGGCGGCCAGATACTCATTCAGGCGGCGCTTGTGGTATAATATCTCCTTGGCCTGAATTTCAATATCAGTAGCCTGACCCTGAGCCCCGCCTAGCGGTTGGTGAATCATCATCCGGGAATGGGGCAGACTCATCCGCTTGCCCTTGGTGCCGGCGCTGAGCAAGAAAGCTCCCATACTGGCCGCTAGCCCGACGCAAATGGTGGAAACGTCCGGGCGGATATGGTTGATCGTGTCAAAAATGCCCATGCCGGCAGTCACCGAGCCGCCGGGGGAGTTGATGTAGAGGTAGATGTCTTTTTCCGGATCGTCGGCCTCAAGAAACAGCAGCTGAGCCACAATCAAGTTCGCCACCTCGGAATCAATTGCCTGTCCGAGGAAGACGATGCGCTCGCGCAGCAGGCGAGAGTAGATATCAAAGGCGCGTTCGCCGCGACCAGACTGTTCAATAACGATAGGAATCATGGAAGCTGCCTGTTGACGCAATTTTTCTTAATTATTACCGATCCGCAGGAATAATCCCCCGACCTTGGCCCGCCACAGCGCGGTAGAGTTTTCCCCATGCTTCTGCAGCCAATCGCCCGACTGTCCCTGCAACAGGAGGCAAAGGGCCAACACCAGAAAGTGCGGGGTTTTCCCGACTGGCTGCGATCGTCCCACAAACGGCAGCATGCCGGTCGCTGCAGCGCTGCCGGCGCACTGGAGAAAGACTGCTGCCGAGAAAGTGTGTGAGGCTCTAGCCCGCCCTACGAGCTGTGGGGCGACAAACACTTCTAGATCAGAGGAGAGGGAACTGGCCTTTAGCAGCGAAGCTGCCGGTGCGGCAAGACACTATATATATGTGCAAATCTAGCAACCAGATACGTTTGCCCTAGATCGGGCTTCGTGCTTCTTCGGGCTTCGGGGGCGCGGGTTTATTACAGCCCCACAGTCCGTTGCTGCGGGCAAGGGGGGGAAATTGAAGACTGACTTTTCATTTTGCCACGCCCGATTTTTGCTGCCGGTTATGTCGATCCACCGCACTGCAAATTTATGGTCAGCCGGCAGGGAGGTGCGGGATTCTTTGATCCGGCTGAGCAGGGGGGAAGAGCCATTCCCGCCGACGAGGGTTGAGATGTCCCAGGCAGAGCGCCACTCCCACGGCTGAACTCCCTCTAACAGCCGGTGCAAGTCGAACGACAGGGGGAGCTCCCAGGGCAAGTCCAGGCAGATGGGTAAAATTGCCGGCTTTTGGGGCGCGGTGTCGCGCAATTCCTTGGCGGCGCGGACTTCTTCGAGGAGCATTTCG
>JALOOK010000080.1 GCA_025454445.1 Oscillatoria sp. Prado101
CTGAACAGTGGATAAAGCCTTCAGATTCCAGCGTATCGCCGCGATAGACTCCAGCCAATTTGGCTCGCTCCCATTCTTCCCGCTTTGTGATGTGCAAAATAACGCTCACTGCCGCTCCTCTTCGCAACTTCAAGAAACCGGGTTTCGCCGAAGAAACCCGGTTTCTGTACGGTTTCTGTCCCCTTGTACCAAATCATGCTAGCATGGAACGAGGGCGTCTTTCCTATAAAGGACGGCTAAATCTTCCTCGTCGAGCTCCACCGGCGTCCCGCTGCGAATCAGTTCCGCAAAGTCTTCATTGGGCACCATTATGCACAAGGCGTACAGGCGACTGGAGCCGGTATTTTCAATGACGTGGGTGCCGGTGGGCGGCACTAAAATGCTGTCTCCGGCTTTTATCTGCACACTTTTGCCGTCACAGTGGGCTCGCCCCTCTCCTTTGAGGATGAAAAACATTTCAGTTGCGTAGAGATGCCGGTTGGGGGGCGTCTTCCCGCCGACATCGAAAATTTCAACGCAATAGGTTAGGGAGGCGTTTGCACTGGACGGTTCAAACACAATCGCCAGCCGGTTGCTGTCGCGAGGGCTAATCCGATAAGCTTGGTAGTCCCTAGGAGATTTGACCACCGGAATCACGCAGCGCAGAGATGTCATCATATTAATTTTGCCTTTTTAATGCAAGGATTTTGGGCGGGGGAGACATGGCTCCTTTATTCAGGATTTAATTGCCTCAAAAATGGCTTGTGAATCGGTTACAAAACCGAAGCACTGCTTGACGTTGTAAAGGGTTGCTTGCCAGCAATACTCGGGGGAAGTTGTGGCCGTGCAGTCTTGTACTAAGATGCAGTCATACCCTAGAAAGTTGGCATCTTGCAGGGTGGCCATCACGCACTGGTCGGCATTCACCCCACCGAAAAACAGGGTCGTTTTCCCCAGGTTGCGCAGGATGCTGTCCAGGGGGGTGTCCCAGAAACCGCTCATGCGATACTTGTCCACCCGGATATCTTGCGGGAGCTGTTCGAGCTCGTCCACCACGGCGGCTGCCCAACTGCCGGCTGCCAGGACTTTAGCGCCGTTTGTGGGCAGGGGGTCGTTGAGCCCGATGCCGGTGCCGGTCGGGTTGTACACATGGCGCAAACCGGCACTGATATTGAGCAAGTCCGGGCGGTTCCCCCAGTTCACCCAAATCACCGGAATGTCGGCGTGGCGGAGTGCCGGCAGCAGCGCCTGCAGTGGGCCAATGGGTGCCCGTGCCGGTGTGACATCCACCCCAATATGCGCCAGCCAGCCATCAGGATGACAGAAGTCATTCTGCATGTCAATTACCAGAATCGCGGCTTTCGCCAAGTCCAGGCGCAATGTCTTAGTTTCTGTTGCCAAAGTAACCGGTCGCGCGTCGAGGGGAGGGCGAGTGATATCCGCGATCGCTTCATCAACTGCCCAGGCATTGGGCGGAACTCCTAGAGTGTGGAGAGGGCGATTCATTGGTTAGCTGTATTTTCTCAAACATAAGTGGCTTCCCGTTCATTCTCTCTCCTGAAGACTGTTTTGTGGGATAATTTTAAATTATTTTTACAATTGGCGGCTGCACCGGCAGCCGGCCCGGTTTGCAGGTGGTCAGAAACCGGGTTTCTTAAAGAAACCCGGTTTCTTGGTGCCCGGCTCACTCCAGGGGCTGTCCGTCAATTCGGATGTTTGCCCGGGTTTCAATCCAAACCCTCGCCCCACAGCTGAGAGGCTTGTTGGGGCTGTAAACTACAGTAGCAATTACATTGCCCGCTTCATCGAGAATTTCTACTTGATTTCCGTAAGTGCTGGACTTACCGGCCTTCACGGAAATCACCGGCTTATTTGCGCCTTTGGCATTGGCTTTGATGTGGTGCTGGTTAATATGAATCCGCTGTAGCATAACATTTTCCCTCGTTTTGCTAATATCTACGCGCCATTTCCGGTTTTGGCCGGAATAAGCAGCAGTGCGGTGCGCCCCCCGGGAACTCACTCCACTCAGTGGCGTTGCACAGTAGAAAGACGATTGAAATTTTTTCCCTCTTATCGTTACCCCCTCTTACTCCCCCTCCCCGCACGCGAAGAGGGGGTTGGGGGGTGGGGGGGGTGGGGTTCATCCCGCCTTTGTATACCCCCCGTCACTGGGGAACTCACCCCACTCCCTCCCTCTTGCCAGGAACGGCGAGCCGGTGTAATATTGCACTGTACGGGGTTAGGAGTTTGACATGCTGCCATCAATTTTTAAGACTTGCGCTCCCAGAGAGTCAATCCAACTTGGCGAAATATCGGAGGAAATCTTTGCCGCCAAACTGCGGTTCGTTGTCAAAGGCAACGCCCCCCTCGTTTATGGGGATGCCAATACTTTTTTTGCCAACACTTTCCCAACTGATGGTCTAAAAACTCTGATTCGCGAAGTGTTCGGACGCCTGTGCGGGGCTTCTGCAGGCTCGCCGGTTATCCGCCTGGAAACTAGCTTTGGGGGCGGGAAAACTCACGATCAAATCGCCCTCTGGCACATCGGCAAGCTGGGGCGGAAAATTGAGGGATTGGAGCGGTTTGCTGATTTGAGTTTAATTCCCGACCGGCCAATTCAGGAAGCCGCTATTGACGGGCGCGATTTAGACCCGGAAAATGGGGTCTACCATCCAGAAACCGGCATTACCACTCTCACGCTTTGGGGCGAAATTGCCTACCATATTGGCGGGATTGAGGGCTACCAGCTGTTGCGCGGCTCCGATGAGAAGGGAATCAGTCCGGGCACGCCGGTGCTGGAGCGGCTGGCAGGGGGAAAACCCACTCTAATTATTTTAGATGAAATCGCCCGCCACTTGCGAGCGGCCAAAGCGAAAAAGATTGCTGAGATCACCCTATCCGAACAGGTTGTGGCTTTCCTTTTCTCGCTGATGGATTTGGCGGCGGCTAGCAATAATTTGGTGTTTGTCTACTCCCTCGCCACAACGTCGGATACCTTCGGGGAAGAGACTGCGGCTCTCAACGAGCTGGTTAGCGCTTCCGCACGGCAAGAGCGCATTTTGAATCCCAGCACGGATGTGGAAATCTACAATATAGTCAAGCAGCGGATGTTTGTTAGTGTCAGCGAAAAAGCTGCTGCTGAGGCGGCGAAGGAGTATTTAAACACCTACCGCTCCAGCCGGATTAATTTGCCGGATGGCTGCCAGGATGCTAGCTATGCGGCGGCGATTTCTGCCAGTTACCCTTTCCATCCAGAACTGTTTAACCTGCTCACAAAAAAGATTGCCTCAATTCCTGATTTTCAGCGAACTCGGGGGGCGCTGCGGCTGTTCGCCCTAGTGGTGCGCTACCTGTGGCAAAATCCTTCTGACTGGGTGCCGGCAATTCACACGCATCACATTCCAGTGGGGCTGGATAATAAGGTGACTGATGAGTTAACTTCTCGCCTGAAGCGCCCGCTGATGCGCTTGCCGGTGCAAGCGGATATCTACAACCCAGATGGCAGGAAAGCTTACGCTCAGGTGCAAGATGAGGAATGGCTGGCTGCCGGCAAACCCCCTTTCTCTACCTGGGTGGCGCGGACTATTTTCCTGCACTCCCTGACTCAGGGAATTTCATCGGGAATCCGGCGGGCTGAGTTGAATTTATCCCTGCTGACGCCGGGATTGGAAATTGGTTTTGTTGACCGCGCCCTCCAGCACCTGGGTTCTGTCGCCTGGTATTTGGACGAAGACCCGGTGACTTCGATCTGCCGGTTCCGGGAAGAACCTTCCCTGAATAAAATTATAGCAGAAGAAAAGGATCTTGTGGGCATAAGTGAGGCGAAAGAGGATTTGAGGGCTCGCCGGGACAGCATTTTTGCTAGCAAGTTTTTTACCCTCGTCCCCGCACCGGAGACGGCTTCTGATGTGGGGGATAGCGCTGAGGATGTGGCCCTGTGCGTCATGGATTTTGATGAGGAAACCGTGTCTGCTTCGACGGATGGCCCACCGCCTTTGGTGGAGCGGATTTTTAACAGCACTGGCGATTCGGGGAAGTTCCGCATTTTTCGCAACCGGCTGCTGTTTTTGCTGGCGAATAAGCTAGAATTGCAGCGGGCGATTGCCAACGCGCGGGAGTATAAGGCGATTCAGAATATCCTCAGGAGTCCCAACCGGCTCGCCGATTTGTCGGAAAGCCAGCAGAAGCAATTGCGGCAAAAAGAGGGGGAGATGGATCTGGCGGTGCGCGTGTCTTTAACCAATGCCTACCGGCACCTGTTCTATGCCGCTAGCGATCCGGTGAAAGCGCCCAAGGGCTTGATGCACTATGTCTTGCCGGCAGAAGATTGCAGCACTGTCAAGGGTAAAAATAACCAGCAGGAGGTGATTTTGAAGGCGCTCAAAGACTGCCATAAAATTCGCCCGGAAAAGGATGAACCTTACGCACCGGCTTACATTTTGCAAAAGGTGTGGCCGGCGGGGCTGGACTGCTGGACATCGAAGGCGCTGCGAGAAGCTTTTGCCAAGGATTTGAGCTTGCATATCCTGCTGGATGCGGAAGTGGCAAAACTGCGGGATACTATCCGCGAGGGGTTGCTCAACGGGCACTGGGATATGAAAGCCGGCGAGCGCTTTTTTGTCAAGACGGATAGCAGCAACCCCAGCCTGCCAGAAACCATTGAATTCTCCGATCGTATGGTACTCTATCGCCGGGGTATTTTGCAACCGCCGGCACCGAAAGAGGTTGAATTGAGCGCTCAGGTGATGCCGAGTGCGGAACCGGCTAAGCCGGTGCGCGTCAGGTGGAAAGCAAAAGGAGCGCTGACTGTCACGCTTTATCAGGATGGGGTGGCGGTTACCGGTTTATTTCGCCCTTCTGATGAGTGGGAGGGGAGTGTGGGGAAAACCACTTCTTTTCGCGTGGTTGCTGACTGGGGAAATGGCGAGACGGCGGCGAAAGAAACGCAGGTGGTGCTGGGTGCCGGTGCGCCCAACACTCTCCTTTATTCAACGGGTGGCGCTGGCATCAGTTCAGCTGCCGGTGAGCAGTTGAGCCTCTTCCAGGTTAAACCGGAAACCTTTGAGTTGGAGGGCAGTATTAACAGTGCTTTTACGGCTCTGAGCGACCGCTGTGCTGACAGTAAGGTTAAGGGTATTGTAGCATTAGAGCTGTCAGTCGGGCAAGTGGTGGACTACCGCAAACTCAACACAGCTTTGCCACTTATGACCCGGTTCACTCTGCTGGTTGACCAGACGGTAACGGTTCAAGCCGGCGAGCAATTTGTGCGCTTGGAATACCAGGGCGGGATACGGGGATTCCAGAGTTTCTTTACCCCCGTCAATGCTTTGCTCAACACCCCAGATGCGCAAGCCAATGTGAATTTGAAACTCACCTTTGAGTTTCAACCGGCAGTCTTGCCAGAAGGCGCGGAGATGAGCACAATTAAGCAGGCGCTCAACCGCAATCCGGTAGACCGGCTTTCTTTGAGCGCTCGGGTTACTTATTAGATTGGAGAACCCCACCCCAACCCCCTCCCTGCAAGCGGCTACTGTTTACACACAAATCCCTGTGATGCCAATTTTCCATAAAGTTGGAAGAACCTCTTTCTCCCCCCTCTCCCCTTGTGTGGGCGGTGAGGGGGGGTGAGGGGCAAGCTGTGGTCACATACCCAATATCTGTATAAGCGGTAGCCGCTTTTCGGGGAGGGGGAGCTAGAGAGTAGGTCGGTTTACTGCGATCCAAATGGAGAAACCCGGTTTCTTTAAGAAACCGGGTTTCTATACCCTCGGGTTTCTAGCCCCTCATAACCGCTATATCCCATCCGGTAACGAGAAAAATAATGTCCAGGAGTTATGCAAGAATTTCAACTGCGGGTAGTGGCTACGGATAACAACAATTTCGCCCTGTAACTGTACCAGTGCGCCTATAAAAAGGCGGGGGAGAAGAAGCGCCCAGCAGCTAAGCGGATTGGCCGGCTCAAGGGGGAGGCTCTGGTGCGGGCGCGACAGGCCATTTATGCCGCCTTAAAAGCGAATAACTATGACCCCAAAACCCTGACAAACAAGCGGCAAACACCCTACGTTCTTTCTGAGGACTCCGGCGTGAATCTGGCGCTGCTATTCCAGGCGTTGCAGCGGCTCTCCAAACCTGATAAAATTGCTAATATCACCGCTGGAGTGATGGCCATGAGCGATGAGGAGTCCCACTACTGGTTTGCCAAGATTGCCGGCGGCAAACGCTCTGCGGCGCTCAAGGCAATGCGGATACTACTGGGAGAGTGAAACTATGGTACAATCTGATTTCGGGCTGCGCCTTCCCACTAGCGCTGAACTTCCTTGTTCGGATGACAGACCTGTGGATAACGAAAATCAAAATTTTATTCCGAATTTCCTGTTATTCCTGCTGGAATTTATTTGGGGCAATCGCCAAGACTGGTTCTTTGGCGTCGATATGGCACTCTATCACACCACGGGAGTCAACCCCCTTGTTCCTGTGGTTACCGATGGGTTTTTGAGCTTGGGAGTTGAGCGCCGCAAGGGCGGGGGTTACCGCTTAAGTTACGTCGTCTGGGAGGAAAATGGAACTGTCCCGATTCTTGCCCTAGAAGTCGTCTCTCGCACGCCGGGGGGAGAGTACGACGAGAAAATGGAAATTTACGCCCGGTTGGGTGCACTCTATTATATAGTGTACAACCCAGACTACTGGCAGCGTGACCGGCACCAGCCTTTTGAAGTGTATCGCCTGGTTGATGGCGCTTACCGGCAGCAAATTGGCGAGCCTTTCTGGATGCCAGAAATTGGCTTGGGTATCGGGCGCACCCGCACCCAAACCGGCGGATTGGAGCGGGAGGTGCTTTCCTGGTACAATCAGCAAGGAGTCAGGTATTTGACTCCGGAAGAACAGCTAGCTCGCTATCGCCAGCGCTTTGGCGAATTGCCTGAAGATTAATCTCTCGTTCCCAGGCAGTAGGGGCAGCTCCCTGCTGCCCTAATAACGAGGTAAAAACATCTAGATTCCCCCAAACCCCCCTTAAAAAGGCGGGCTTTGAGCATTTCCCCCCCTTTTTTAGGCTACGGTTTATATACAAATCCCTGTGATGCCAATTTTGCATGAAGTTGGAAGAACCTCTTTCTCCCCCCTCTCCCCTTGTGTGGGCGGTGAGGGGGAACAGTAGCCTTTTTTAGGGGGGCAAGGGGGGGATCTCACCTGCCTCACTGGTAAGTAGCAACTTGGGTTATCTTATCGCCCCCTTGACAGCCGCTTTGATTGTGTTACAGTAGAAGTTAGCAGTTCTAAATAAGGCGAGGCGGAGCCTCGCGGTATGCGTTCCCAGCCTGAGGCTGGGAACGAGGTATAGTAAAATTGTGTTATAGTAGACGCAAGCAGTTCAAGTTCAATAACTTCTCTCAACCCATGTCCAACCCCACACCCAAACGCCCCGCTGTATTCATCGATAAAATTATGCCGGTGAAGCTGCTCAATGAGCAGGTTTATTACGAACACGGGGGCAATCCCTTCAAGGGGTTGCACCGCTGGTACTCGCGCAAACCCCTATCATTCAGTCGCGCCAGCGTGCTCGGTTCCCTACTACCGGCAACTGTAACCCTCAAAGAGTTTGAATACCTGCTGGGATTGGAATCCGGAAAGGAAATAAAACTCTACAAAACCCCTCCCTCGCCGGTGCGCATAAATAAAGTGCGGGAGTATTGCGAGACAGTTTGGGACACTCGCTACAGTTTTGGATGCCTTTGCCGGCGGCGGGAGTATTCCCTTTGAGGCGGCGCGGTACGGGTTTAATGTGCTGGCGTCGGATTTAAATCCCGTGGCGGTGGTGACAATGAAAGCGGCGATGGAATATCCACTGAAATTTGGGCCTGATTTGCAGCAGGATATTGATAAGTGGGTGAAGTGGGTGGGAGATGAGGCGGAAAAGCGGTTAGCTGAGTTTTTCCCATCTTTACCGGGGGAAACGGTGCAGAATTATTTGTGGGCGCATACCGTGGTGTGCCCTCAGTGCCAGTCTGTGGTGCCCCTGAGTCCGAATTGGTGGCTGTACAAGCGCCCGGAAAAGCAGAATTTACATAAATGGTGTGCGGTGAAGCCAATTCCTAACCCTGAGAATAAGCGGGTTGATTTTGAAGTGGTAAGGGGCAAGAAGGGGAAGGGCATAGCGATTCAAACCGCTGAAGGCGAGTACGATCCGGAGACAACAGCAACGATTAGCCGGGGTGTGGGCAAATGTCCTAATTGTGGGAGTGTGATTGAAAATGACTTGATTTATGAACAGGGCAGAGCGGATGTGATGGGGCATCAGTTGTATGCAGTTGCCTATCGGCGCGGTGAGGGCAATTTAGAGTTTAGACTGCCACAAAGTATTGATGACGATGGATTTGATAAGGCTAAAACCTCTTTCAACAAACATTTACATTACTGGTCATTCAGGTTTTGCCAAATGTTCCAATTCCTTACGGACATCAATTTGCTGAAAGAAGCTCTCTTTTGCAGCCAGGTATAGATAGATGGGATAAAGTATTTAACCAACGCCAGCTTTTAACCCTTGTCACCTATGCAGAAATTATCAATGAGGCCAAGGCGCTGATTCAGGCTGAGTTTGAGTGGGAGAAGGCGGAGGCTATCGCGACTTACTTAGCTTTAGTCTTGGATAGATGTGTTGATAAAAACTGCCGGCTATCTCACTTAAATACGGCCAAAGGGTCTGTGGAAGGTGCGATGGGGCAGCATTCGTTAAATTTAATGTGGAATTACCCCGAAGTTGGGCTTTACGGCCTTTTATGGGGATATCAAGCAGAGTGTACGGTATCGGATTATTTAAAACTTTGTGCCTTATTCGGCACACAACCCAGCGCCACCGGCATTCCCGGAATCGAACAGTGGGAGCCAAAATCCATCCAAATTGACGCCGCCTCAGCGGACAGCCTCTATCACATCCCCGATAAATCAGTCGATGCCATCGTCACCGACCCACCTTACTATTCTACCATCCAATACGCCGAACTCTCCGACTTCTTCTACGTCTGGCAAAAGCGCACTCTCGGCGACATTCACCCCAATCTATTCTATTCAGAACTCACCGACAAAGACAGAGAAGCAGTCGCCAACCCTTCCCGCTTCCGCAATATGGGAGCATCCCCAGAAGAACTCGCCAACCGGGATTACGAGACAAAAATGGCGCTCGCCTTTGCCGAACACTACCGCGTGCTTCGCGATGACGGCGTGATGACAGTGCAGTTCAACCACAAAGATTCCGGCGCGTGGGATGTGCTGGCAAAATCCCTCATCGATGCCGGGTTTGAGATTACCGCATCTTGGGCGGTGAGCACAGAAAACCCGCAAAACTTGCACCAAGCGCAGAAAAATTCCGTCTCCAGTACCGTGCTTTTAGTGTGCCGCAAGCGCGACTTAAATGCTGGACAAGCGTGGTGGGATGATTTGCGCCCAGAAGTTGCCAATCTCGTCGAACAGCGAGCACCCGAATTTGAAGAAAACGACATCACCGGCATCGACTTATATCTAAGCGCTTTTGGCCCCGCTTTGAAGGTATTTAGCCGCAGTTGGCCGGTGCTGAGCAGCAGCGGGGACGAAGTGCGCCCAGAACAAGCATTTGCCGAAGCGAGAAAAGCCATCGCCTCCTACCGCTTCCGCAAATTAGCGCAAACCGACACTGCCGGTTTTGACCCGCTCACCCAGTGGTATTTCCTCGCCTGGGATGCCTTCCGCGCCCGCGAATTCCCCTTCGATGAAGTGCGACAGCTGGCATTAGCAATTGGCGGTTTCAGCGTCGCAGATTTGGCGAAAACCTACAAACTCCTCGACTCCGCCAGCGGGACTTGCAAACTCCTCACCCCGCAGCAGCGGCTGAAAAAACGCGCCTTTTCTGTCAGAGAGCAAGAATTTTCCGCCCGCGTTACTGGTAGATGGACTGCACGCTATTATAGCGATTTACCAGGAAGAACAGGACATCCAGCCGGTGCGCCGGTTTATGAAAGCCACCGGCTTAGTTAGCAGCGACATTTTCATGCGCACAATTGAGGTAGCGCTGAAAGTCATCCCCCGGATTGGGGATGAGAAGAAGCGCATTCCGGAAGAGAAACTCCTGTTAGATTTGTGGCTGGCAATGGACGAGATTAAGGCTAGAGTCACAGTTGAGCAGCTGGAATTGCCCCTGCAGTACGGGCAAATGAGTTTCAATTTTGATGCCAGGGAGTAGGGTGGGTTCCCCTCCCAGGGGAACCCACCGCACAATGTAATAGGTTCCACAAAAGGAGGGAACGCCTCCTTTCAGGGAGTAGGGTGGGTTCCCCTCCCAGGGGAACCCACCGCACAATGTAATAGGTTCCACAAAAGGAGGGAACGCCTCCTTTCAGGCGTTCCCAGATTGAGCTGGGAACGAGGAACGAAGTTGCTATTTACTAGGAGTAGGGTGGGTTCTACTGCTAATTAGGAGTAGGGTGGGTTCTACTGCTAATTAGCCTCCATCCAAGCAATGCACTCCTGCAGTTGCCGGCGCACTGTATCCCGATCTGTATGATACCGCCGACCGTGACCGGGAAGCACCCACTCGAAGGAGTAATTAGCCAGCCGGCGCATCGATTTCAGCTTTTCTTCCCAAGAATACCAGCACAGGTCGCGGAAGGCAACCAGGTGGCCAACTTCGTCAGACCAGGCGAGATGATCGCCACTGAAAAGGTATTTACTATTATACAGCAAAACTGTGTGACCTTTAGTGTGACCTGGAACCGGAATAATCAGCAAGTTTGCAGCCAATTCCACCGGCTGATTTCCAGTCAGTTTAATTTCCACATCCTTCGTGCCGGTGGTAATTTCATCAGCGTGCAGGATTCGCTGGCACCCAAAATGCTCTTTGTACTTCTGGTGATCCGCCACATCATCCCGGTGGGTGAGGTACATGTACTTAATCCCACCCATTTCCTCCAGTCGCTTCACTAACGGAGGCGTAAAGCGGGGGGAATCGACTAAAATATTGCCTTCTCGCCGCACAATTAAGTAACTGGCAGCACCGTAGGAATCCTTGGAGTGGTAGCCGCAGTGGTAGACATTTTCACTTACTAAAATGGGAAAAGTCTGCTGGGCGTATTTGCTATCCTTTGGCGTTTCGATGGTGCCAATAGAAGCCGTGGGGCAGGATAAGAGCGCCTGCATAGCTTGCAGCCGTTCGCTGGCATTAGCCGGCTGGTGGTAAACCGCTGACTGCTCGTCGTCACTGTGAAATACTGCCGGTGCCATCCACCGGCAGGTATCGCAGTCAATGCAGGTGCTATCGACATAAAAGTCGCCGGTGACATTTTCGGGGCGGCGTTTATTAAAATGAGCCACAGTTGCACCTCTTGAATCTCAGGTTAATGGTAGAGAAACGGAGCCTCCCTTACCTCCTTTCCAGCTTACCTCGTTCCCGGGCTGCCCGCCAGGGAAAAAAACTAAAGTTTTTTGAATGCTACCTATAAATTGCAATCAGCAGCCTTTTGTAACAGCAATCGCCAACCGGCAGACGCGAAACGGGCCATCCAATAAATAGAAAAAGTCGATGGCACGAGCCAAGTAATGGGCAGATGACCTGCGGGGGCAACACTTGTAAACATTATCCGATCGTATTTCAGCCATTTGTCCTTCCTCTGGCCCCCCCTTTTTAAGGGGGGCGGGGGGGATCTAAAAGGGGGGCTTTGAGGATGTCCCCCCCCTTGTAGGGGCGGGCCCTTCCGCCCAGGCTAGGGGGGGATCTCACCTGACTCACTTGTAAGTAGCAACTTGAGTTAAATATCAATCGCCAGCAGCTTCCCGCGAAGAGTAGGGGCGGGTTCAACCAAAATGTCTCTAAGAAGTTCAGATGTTAGTAAACCCGCCCCTACGTCAATCCAGCGCAAGTAAAACAGCGAGGGTTTAGTCAACCGACTCACCACAGCGTCGCTGACAATCACCCCACAGCCGTAAAACAGAGGGGGTTGGGGGGAGAGGGGGTTCCGGAGGCTCTATCTTAATCCGAAACGATAAAAGATTCCACAGTCTCGAGCGCGTGATTGAGAGCTAGAGGCTAGCTCAAATACCCGTCAGTACCGGCTTGCAAGCTGCCCTCCCGATCTCCCGGCTTTTCTTTAGCAGTGCCAGCAATCACCGCCACCCTTTTCCACAGCGGATGAGCCTTCAGTTGGCGGATCTGCTCCAACCCATGCCAGTCCGGAAGCTGAATATCCATTAACATCAGGTCGGGCAATAACTCCAGCTTCACCAGAGACGAGTGAATCGTTTCCAGCATAGCAGCGACGTCGCTGATCGGCTCCCCCATGTATCCCTGAGATTCCTGTAGCGAGCGTCGATCGTAATTTGGTCTTTCGGCTGGTATTACACCACCCAAACGCGCTGATCGCCGGCATTTATTTGAGCCGGCACCATAAATCAAGCGTTATGAATTGATTACCTCATTTTTAATTGCCCTCTGAGCTGGGAACCAACCAGCCACGCCCGAAAAATGCTGCCATCACCCGCAACCGACTGGAAGGAAACCTTCCCCCGGTGAAGTTCCGCCAGCCGCTCAGTCAGCGCCAGAACCCTAAGCTTGACTTTTCCTCTGTCTGGGGTAAATTTGACCGCATTGGAGAGCAAGTTGATCAGTATTTGCCGCACCCGCTTTTCGTCGAACCGCACCGGGCTGTTGCCGGTAATCCACTTCCAGGAACAGAGCCGGCGTAGGAGCGAGTTCACCCAAAATGTCTCTAGGAAGTTCAGATGTTAGTAAACCCGCCCCTACGCTTCGGCGCCGGGTTGAATCATTTTTAAGAACTGGCTGCACAGTTGTTGAATGCAGACCGGCTCCAAGTTGAGTTCGACGAAAGCCCGCTTCAATTTGGGAAAGGTCAAGAATGTCATTAATCAGCTGAAGCAGGTGCTGGCCACTTCTGTCAATCGCCTTGACGTGATTGATTTGGCGAGCAGTCACACAGCCGGTGGAAAGCTGCAGCAGCAAGTCGAAAAAGCCCAAAATGCTGTTGAGAGACGTCCGCAGTTCGTGGGAGATCGCCGCCAGAAACTCGGATTACCCTACGGGAACGCCAAGGGCGTACAGCTGGGACGCCCGTTCTAAGTCCTGATTCATCTGGCGCTGGCTCTAGATAGAGGGAAATGCTCTCGGTTTCGGCTCCCTTGAGGGCAAGTCGCAGCAGCTCCCCTTGCTCCGCCTGCGACCCGCTCCACGACTTCGGCAAATACGGCGGTGCGGCTGTGTTTTCAGCCAATCGGGCGATCGCCCCCAAATCAAAGGCCAGTTTTCCATTCCACAAAACCAGGCGGTCGGATTGGTCAAACAGCGCGATCTCATGCGATGATGCCCCATGCTTATATTGGCGGCTATTCCGCTCTCAATAACCCGCACAGCAACAGCTAGATTGAGTGTTGAGTATTTTTTATCTCTTCAAACGAGCGCTCGCCCCCAAACAATTGGATAGCCGGCTAAACTAAGAGTTAACAGGTGGACAAGCCTGAACTGGGACTGAGAATTCTGGATCTCTTCCCAAAATAAAATTGTCGGTGCCTGGGAGGTTTAGGACTGGAGCCGCCTGTACAGACAAGGGCACGCCCTTGTCTGAGCAACAGACACCCCCTCAGCCCCTATCATCGAAAGGCATACCGCTGAAATGCAGAGCGTGCTGATGTTTTTCCCGAACCTGCCCGCTCTGCGCGAAGCTATAAGATGCGCTTTCTGGCGGCGCTCCCACCGGCGACCAGGGTGCGAGCCAAATCTTTACATTGCATAAATGACAAGGCGGCAGTGCTCCCGGCGCGGTAGCATAGGTGGGAAAAAACTGGCAGCAGAGATAATATTTATGAACAACTTACCAGCCGGCAGAGTCCTGAAAAGTGGCCAATACGCCATCAAGGCGATTTTGGGCCAAGGTAAATTTGGCATTACCTATCGCGCCACCGAGGTCGAGTCGAACCTGCCCGTGGCCATCAAAACCCTGAGCGCCAGCCTGCGCCAGCATCCCGACTTTGAGCAGTTTCACAAGCAATTCCGCGCCCGAAACCAGAAGCTGCTCGAGTGCCAGCACCCCAATCTTGTCCGAGTGGGCGACTGTTTCGAGGAAGCCGGACTGTTTTATGCGGTACTGGAATACATTCCCGGCCAGACACTGGCCAAAATCGCAGACAATTGCCCGCTGCCAGAAGCGACAGCCATTCACTACATTCGCCAGATTGGCGCGGGTTTGAGCAGGGCTCACCAGACCGGCTTGCTGCACCTGGACATCAAACCGCAAAACATCATCCTCCGCCAGGGAAGCAATACCGCAGTGCTGACAGACTTTAGCGTCGCAGGCGAGTTAACTCTGGGAATGGATCGAAACCGCGCCAGCCTCTCAGCGGGGTACGCGCCGGTGGAGCTGTACCTGCCAACAGCGCCCCGCACCCGCGCCACCGACATTTATGCCCTCGCCGCCACCCTTTACTGCCTGCTGATCGGTTCCCCGCCGGTGGCAGCACCCCTGCGGGTGACGCGAACAAAAACCGCAGCGGCGGGCAATCCCGTCTCCCTCCCAGAAAGGCGGCAGCTGCAACTCAACCTCAGCCAAGCCGTCAAACAGGCCATTCGCCAGGGCTTGCAGATCAAACCCCACCGGCGGGCGCAAACCGTAGAAGAGTGGCTGGAACTTTTGCCGCAACCGCAACCAGTCACAAACAGCCAGCTCCGGGCGCACCAACCCAGTGCAACAGTGGCAGATGGGGCATTAGGCCAAATCTTGCTGTTCAAAGACCCAAATGGCAGCCGCACCGGCAGCGAAACTTCTGCGCCCCAGCTTCCCGCAGAGTCGGCTTCCCCCCGACCGGCAGCCAGACAGTCCCAGCGCCAGAGCGCATCCCACGTTGACAGCAATACAACCAGCTTTGCAACAGCGGATTTCGGGTTTGTCGGGGAGTTCCTGCATGTGGGGCCAAATTCGACCGAGCCCCCCGCTCCGCAAGCCCCCAAGCGTTGTTCAGTGCCGCCAAATTGGCAAGCTCCCCAGGTTCGGGAAAGTCTGCCACTTTCCGATTCATCTGCTGTTCGTGCACCCTTCCCCCCTCAAGCGCCGACGCAGGCTCACCCTGCTGCAGCAAGCCCCCGCGAACCAGCACAAACCCTATCTTGCCGGCCTCGCTCACAGCCTGCCCCCAGCACTCCTGAAAGCTGGCAGGACTTAGGCGATCCAGGGCCAGCCCCTGATCAGCCATCTCGGCGCTGGGTTCCCGTCGCCTTCATCGTCACCGCCGCTGTCGCGGGGGCAGCCGGTGCCGGCACCGGCTTGGCACTCCGGTTTAACAGCGCCGGTCAGCCCGGTTCTACCCTGTTTCACGCTGACCAGTCCTTTCCCTCCCGCAACGACTGGCCTGGCTCACAGCCCGCCGCCGAACACGCAGATGCCACCGGCACAGACAGCCCTTCAGCCCTTGGCGACAGCGCCCTGGCAGCCCCACCGGCACCCTCCCCATTCCAGCAGGGCGAGAGTGACTCTTCTCAACTCGGCGCTCAACCCTCGGACTCCCCCAATCCTGCCACCCCGGCTTTAAGCGCCGCCGAAACGGCCTCCGCCGCGGCTTCCCCTAGTCGGGATGCCGCTGAAAGTGCCTCTCCCAAAACCTTCACCCCACTCAAAAAGACCTTCTACCTGCCCAAGCGACACTCTCCCGAGTCGGTGTCTTCCGTCGCTCCGTCTGGCACACAGGCTCCCACGCCCGCACAAGAGCCCCTTTTAGAGGTGCCTTCCTATGACTCCAACTTCACGCCCGGAACGGGCATCATTTTAGAGGGCAGGTTATAATTTGTTGCTGACAGGCGCAGAGTTTTTTTATGAGTAATTCCCTAGTCCATGCCTTTTTTGTTGGCAGAGCCCTGGCTGAAACGCTCAACGAACAGCTCGAAAAAACCTTGACGGACGCTCTCAGCGACCTCGGCAAATTTGATGCCGAGCAGCGGGAGCGCTTGCGGCAATTCACCGCTCAAGTCCTGGAAAGAGCCACTGTTGCAGCCGAAACTGCCACCGCCAACCGGGTGCCTGACTCTGAGCCCTACGCTCCGGATTCACCAGGCCCTGACCTGCAAGCCACTATTGATGAGCTGCGGGCAGAAATCGCTCAGCTGCGCGTTCAGCTGCAGCGCTATCGCAGCGGGTCTGTTTAAGTACCCAGCCCGCCCGCGCAAGTGCGCAAGTTATCAGGGATGAGGAATGAGTTTAAAATAAGAAATAATAACTCATTCCTCATTACTCATTGCTTAAAACTGAAAAATCAATCCCGTCAATCACCTGAAAAAATAAGTTAGGAAACCGAGTGTCTGCTCTCCCCGATCACCAACTCACCCGCAAGCAATATGCCGAGCCCAAAGCTGATGCTGAGCCACAGCTCCCGCACAGCCTCAGCGCTAACGGCAAAAACGGGTCGCGTTCTGAAAGCGTCAGTGCCAAAGGCACTTTGAATCGCGCCGCGTCCGCCCAAGGGATAGCCGGGCCTCGACCTCTCGGCAAAGCCAAGTTTGATAGGGCTTACCGCTGGAATCGCGAAGGTTACTCCCATCGCCGCCGCTTCATAGAAATCTGGACGTTCGTTTTATTGCTGATGGCCGGTATATGGCGTGACAGTAAACCTTGGACTTATGCCGGCGGCTTCACTGAAGCCAAACAGAAGGCTAGACGCCGCTCCCAAGCCGTCTGGATTCGAGAGACACTTCTGGAACTCGGGCCGACTTTTATTAAGGTTGGGCAGCTGTTCTCGACGCGAGCCGATATTATACCCACGGAATACGTCGAGGAACTCTCTAAGCTCCAAGATAAGGTGCCGGCTTTCAGTTACGAGCAGGTGGAGCGAATTGTTGAGCAGGACTTGGGCAAGCCGATTTCTCAACTCTACCGCAGTTTTGACCCGGTTCCTCTGGCAGCTGCCAGTCTCGGACAGGTGCACAGAGCCGGGCTTCACACCGGCGAAGAAGTTGTGGTTAAGGTGCAGCGAGCCGGTCTGCGGCAGCTGTTTGACATTGATTTGGATATCGCTAAGGGAATCGCTCGCTACTTTCAAAACCATCCAGAGTGGGGCAAAGGCCGGGACTGGATGGGCATCCACGCCGAGTGCTGCAAAATTCTTTACGAAGAAATAGATTATATCAATGAAGGCCGCAATGCGGATACCTTTCGCCGCAACTTCCGGGGCTATGATTGGGTGCGGGTGCCGCGCGTCTACTGGCGCTATGCCTCGCCGAGGGTGTTAACTCTGGAATATGTGCCGGGGATTAAAATTAGCCACTACGAAGCTTTGGAGGCTGCCGGTCTCGACCGCAAACTGCTGGCTAATCTGGGGGCCCGGGCCTACCTGCAGCAGCTGCTCAATGATGGCTTTTTCCACGCTGACCCCCACCCGGGCAATATCGCTGTCAGCCCGGAAGGATCACTGATTTTCTACGATTTCGGCATGATGGGCCGCGTCAGGAGCGATATCCGCGAAAAACTGATGCAGCTGTTTTTTGGCATCGCCCAAAAAAGCGGCGACCTGGTGGTGACAGCGCTGGTAGAATTAGGTGCTCTCTCTCCCGCAGACGACATGGGGCCGGTGCGCCGGTCTGTCCAGTACATGCTGGATCACTTTATGGACCAGCCTTTTGAAAATCAGTCTGTCGCTGAGATTACTGACGATTTGTACGAGATCGCCTACGACCAGCCTTTTCGCTTTCCCGCTACCTTCACTTTTGTGATGCGGGCTTTTTCTACTTTGGAAGGGGTGGGCAAAGGACTTGACCCAGAGTTTAATTTTATGGAGGTTGCAAAGCCGTTTGCAATGCAGATTATGACCAATGGCAACTCCTTTGAGGGGAATAGCTTCCTCGACGAACTGGGTCGCCAAGCGGCTCAGGTCAGCAGTACGGCTTTGGGTCTGCCCCGCCGCATAGAGGATACGATTGAGAAGCTGGAGCGCGGGGACCTGCGCATCCGCGTTCGCTCTACCGAAACAGACCGGGCACTCCGGCGTCTGAGCAGCATTCAGCTGGGCAGCAATTACGCTCTGCTGATCGGTGCGTTCACTTTGTCAGCTACGATTTTATTAGTTAGCGATCAGGTGTGGTTGGCGATCTTGGTTGCCCTGGTGGCAGTGGCCATTGGCGTGGCCTTCATCCGCCTCCTGATGCGGCTCGACCGCTTCGAGCGCTTCTGACCCCCGCCCCACTCCGACTGGGAACAATCGCAAGGCAAGGCAGGGTATGGCGGCAGGATGACAGCGCCAACCTCTGTCCTCCAGGACGGATCTGTTATGTCTCTATTGCGCGAGACAGTCAGGTTTCAATCCCGGCAACGGGATTGCTTAGCCTAAAAATCTTGTCCTCCTATCCCCTGCTGCCATCATTGTCGCATTGATATGGGCAATGCTCGCACAACCGGGATGCTCCCGACAGTCAGACTTGCGCCAGCTCCCCGCTTGAAGCCCTGCCATCCCCCACTCCCACTCAGCACTCAACTCCCACTCAGCACTCAGCA
>JALOOK010000505.1 GCA_025454445.1 Oscillatoria sp. Prado101
AGCCCCAAACGCCAAGGGTGCAGCGGCGCAGATTCCCCTCTCAACCGGCCAGTCCTCTCTAGTTATCTAATAACCTCTGCTTATATCCCGGTCTGCCTGCCTTGCCACACCTGCCAGGTGGGGGTGCCTTTTATCTGCCCGTCCGGGGCTGTGCCGGCTCTCCCGGAATTCAGGGGATGAGCGCGGCTCTCAGTTGCAGCGAGGACGCCCCAGAAACCCGGTAACTTCGGCGAAACCGGGTTTCTCAGCAACTCACTAATATAAAAAACGCTATAAGCAAAAGTTATCATTGGGCGGCAAAACTTGCTGGATAAGGCATTTCCTCTGCCCCCACTCCCGCACCACCTGTGCCTAAAAAGGGAGTTTGGCGCACCGCGAACCGCAATTCTTGCATAACGGTATCGCAGCAAGCCGGCACAGATGAATTTGCGGTGCTGCCCGCATCGGTGGCGCTTGGCTTGTGAAATTTTATCACAAGTAGAGGCAAGATCCCTTGTCGCTACAATCTCAAGTCAAAAAGCCACCACTCCCAGCTAAAACTGGCCAGTTACTGTTAAGTTCCTTGTAGCGGTTGCAGTTGGGAAAAAATTCCGGGCTGTAGCGCCAGGGTGTGATGGCGCAGTGTCCGCCCTCAGGAATCGGGGGGCTCGTTTTTGAACCGGCGCTGGAGTTGCTTGAGAGACTGATACATTTCACCGAGGCGACTGTAGGCGGCGGCGGCTTTCAAAAATTGTTTGTGCGGCAGGGCGGGCATGCCCGAGACAATCTCTCCGGGCGGCACATCGCTGTGAATACCGGCTTTCGCTGAGGCGATAGCCCCATCTCCAATTTTGGCCTGATTGGCAATCCCCACCTGGCCGGCGAGAATCACATTATTGCCAACTCTCACCCCACCGGCAAGCCCCACCTGACCCGCAAATGCGCAGTTGCTGCCGATTTGGCAGCCGTGACCGATATGCACCAAATTGTCAAGTTTTGTGTTGCGCCCAATCCGGGTTTCCCCGACAGCGGGCCGGTCAATCGTGCTGTTGCTGCCCACTTCCACGCCATCTTCGAGCACCGCGCAACCTGATTGCTCCATTTTGAACCAGCCCGCCTTGGTGGGCACAAAGCCAAACCCCTCGGCACCAATGACTGCGCCGCTGTGAATCACGCAACCGGCACCGGTGCGGGTGCGTTCGTGAATGGTGCAGTTGGCGTGCAAAACCGTGCCCTCGCCAATTTCAGCCTCCGGGTAAATCGTCACATTCGGGTGAATGCAGGCATTGTCGCCAATCCTCACCCCAGCACTGATAACCGTATGCGGGCCGATATAGACATTGTTGCCAATTTGTGCTGTCGGGTGAATCACCGCTGTGGGGTGGATTTCCGGTGCCGGTCGAAACGGCTGGTAAAACACGGCGATGGCGCGGGCAAACAGCAATCGCGGCTCATCTGAGGCAATCCAGGCCATCGAGCGCCCGGTTGCTTGCGCCTGAAATTGCTCCTCGTTAGGCAGAATCAGAGCGCTGGCACCCGTCACCGCCAGATAAGCCGCAAATTTTCGACCCTCTATATAGCTGAGAGTGCCGGCACGAGCCTCATCCACCGGCGAGCAGCCAGTAATTTCTGGATCTGCAGCGATGTTGAAGGTAACAGCAGTGCCACAGGCTGCACTTTCCAGTTTTTGTACCAGTTCGCTAAACTTCATTGCCCCGTCGCCTCTTGCCCCTGCCCCAGCGCCACAATACTTCTGAGCCACAACTGCACCACCTGAAGGCAAAGCGGTTTTGACCGCACAGTATCGCCGGTGTCCAGTTGATTGGGATTTTCTTTGATTTCTACTCTCAGGACATTATCTTAAAAGCGGCGATATGTCAAGGCTTTTTTTGGAAATTTTCTCGGTTATCCGAGTGGGGTGCCGGCAGCCGCCATACAGGGACAGTGGGGTGGGGCCACCGGCGCAACGCCGCCCCCATCCAGTTAGGTGCGGTTTCGGGGTGCGCTGGGGATTCATCGAGCGCAACAAGCGCCCACACCCCAATCCACATCCAACAAACAAACCCGTCTTCTCCAAGGGAACACGGGTTTCTCGGCAACACCGGCTTGGGCGTCAAACCGGCATTGAAGTCTATGGGGCGGCTATTTAATTGAAGATGCTTTGACCTCCACGGTCTGCTCAGCGGCAGAGGAGCCATTATTTTCCGCACCGGCAGCCACCTCAGAACTCTTCTCCTGGCGCACTTTGAAGTATTCGATGCCCATCTGAGAGAGTTCCGCCACCAGCAGCGTCACAATGGCGATATCGTCAATTTGCCCGACTACCGGCAGAAAGTCTGGGGCGATGTCAAAGGGGCTGAGCAAATATACCAGCGTACCGAGAATAACCCACCAGCGATACTTGGGATTGCGCAGGGTGTTGCGATACCAGTTGTAAACCGATTGGATTGAGAAGCTCATCAGGGTACCCTCCACTTACATCTCAATACTGGCAAATCAACCGCCAGTATGCCGGTGCAGAAAACCCCCCTAAATTTATCCAGAGAGTTCTACTCGGTGACTGGGTGTGGGGGGTGGGGCGTGGCGCTTATGGCATGGGGCATGGGGGGTGGCGCATCGGGCATGGGGGGTGGGGCAATGTCCCCCTACTCGTTCGGGGGCTTCTTTTTCTCCAGCCAAACCGCCACCTTCGGCCACACCCGCTCGATAATTTTTGTTACACTCTGCCACAGTAATCTCCCTTTTTCCCACAATAATGTGCTAGCCTCACCGGCTTTTTGTCTGGCATAAAGCGCGTCAGCTGCTCTGTTGGGATAGCGCTTGTCTATCTCAGCTACCATCCAACTGCCAACCTTCTTAACTGCTGGAATCTCGCCAATGGCACTGAAAATAGGCGCAACAAAATCTAACGTATTTTTGAAAAATGTGTTATACTCTTTAGCCACCTGTTTGCCATAATAGACAAATTCTTTGCCCGACTGCGCCTCTGGGAAAAGCTCAGGATAGCGCTCAGCTAAATCGGCTATGGTGCTAGTCGCCCACTCTTTAACTTTGGCATTGTTGCTTTCGGCAAGATTTTGACAGAGGGGTTTGGCTTTGAGGATTTCGCCGTTGCGAATGTAGGCGATCGCTAAATTCATCTGCGCTTTGTAAAGTGTGGGTTGGTGCAGTTCTAAGTCGCAGACATATTCCAGATAGCCAATAGCCGACGCCCAGTCGCCCCGCTTCAACGCTGCTAACCCAGCGTTAAGCTCTATGTTTGTTTGAGGGATATCGCTGTCGTAACTATTGGCTTTTCGGCTAGAATGCTGGTTGTTTTGGCGTGCCATGAATTGCGGCTTCTCCTGGCTGTGCTGAGGTTGTAATGGTATAATTAACCGCCGCCATGAAGGAGCGCCAAGAAGAGTGGAAGAGTGCGATCAGCTTTTTCGCATCCTGTGATGTTCAGCGCACGAGGAAGGCGGCGCACTCGACGTGGGAGGTTTGCGGGAAGAAATCTGCCGGTTGGATGAGGGTGAGTCGGTAGTTGCCGTCTTGACAGAGTATTTTTAAGTCGCGGGCGAGGGTTGCCGGTTTGCAGCTGATGTAGACTATGCGGCTGGGTTGCATTTGCAGCAGGGTTTGCAAGACGGCTTTTTCGCACCCTTTGCGCGGCGGATCGATGAGGGCAATATCTGGTGTGACGCCTAAGTGCGGCAGCAATTTCTCAACTTCTCCAGCATAAAATGTGACGTTTGTCAAGTTATTGAGTTGAGC
>JALOOK010000506.1 GCA_025454445.1 Oscillatoria sp. Prado101
AGTCCGTGACTTGCTCAGGACAATTTGCGACATCACCGCCCCAGGCAGCTACTGCGGTGCGGATATATTAAATGTCAAAGCCCTGCAAAGCCCAGATTTAGCAGCCAAATATTGGCGTTCTGGGTTTGACTGTCCAGAAGAAGTCTTCGCTAGCGCCGGCTGGGATGTAGAAGTGGTTCAGCCCGGAGAAGAGGGAGCCAATTTTGGCCGCATTACAGAACCGTTACCGCCCCGTGACGTTTTGGATATCCCCCGCGGTTTTTTGGTCAAAGCTAAGAAATAAGCTCGCTCACCAGAGGCGGCTGTGATGAAAAAGCTCATTAACCAACCGGAAAATTCCGCGAAAGCCTGGAAGGCATGTTAATCGCTGTTGCGCCGGTAACAGTTTTGGTGTAAGCTGAGGAAATAGAATACAAAATCGACCAGATGACAGAGCTAACGCTACCCGTACTCAAAACCGCAGCCCGAGATTTTCTTCAATAATTGAGCGCTACGTCGATTACCAACCTGTATGGCATTACAGATGGTAAAGCCGTAGGGACATATGTTGAACAAGCATTTCACCGATATCTTGTAGCGCAATATTCCTACACACCAGGCAGCTCAGCGCTCGGTATCGATTTCCCCACATTAGAGGTAGACTTAAAGGTAACATCCATCCGACAGCCGCAGTCTTCATGTCCCTTTCGCGATGCCAGCCAGAAAGTGTACGGACTTGGCTATCATCTTCTCGTGTTCGTCTACGAAAAAAATGACGATTCTGTCTTAAGGGCTGCTCGATTGAACTTCCAGCACGCAATTTTTGTAGCGCGTGAGCGAACGGGAGATTACCAAACAACCTACGGCTTGAGAGAAATCCTGCGCCGGAATGGCAATCAGGATGATGTGGTTGCATTCCTTGAAGAGCGCAACCTTCCTCTGGACGAGATTGGACGCGAACTGCTTGCGGAACGGATAATGGCGCAGCCTCCGGCTCTAGGCTACCTCACTATTTCTAATGCGTTGCAGTGGAGGCTTCAGTACAGCCGAATCATCAATCTGGGAACCCTAGGTACAACTGAAGGATTGGAGAATCTTCTTGTCTAAACAATTCGGCGACTTTCAAACCCCACCGGCACTTGTAACCGCTGTCCTTGAATCTCTGGGAGCCCCCGGCACAATTTGGCCCAGAGTCCTCGAACCGGCTTGCGGTTGCGGAAACTTCATTACCGGCTTGCTCAATCTTCCCACTCCCCCTCGCGAAATCCAAGCGATCGAGCTGCAAAAAAGCCATTTCCAAAGCGCCCAAAAACTTGCCGGTCAATCTCCCTCGACTCGTGTTATCATAAAAAATGATAAACTCTTCGAGCTGGATTTTCGCCGGGACTTGCGCTGGTCAACAGCAGGCTCCCTTCTTGTTGTGGGAAATCCGCCGTGGGTGACAAACTCCCAGCTGGGAGTTGAGCGGAGTGCCAACCTCCCGCACAAGACAAATCTGAAACACCTGCGAGGGATTGAGGCGCTGACCGGCAGCTCAAATTTCGACATTTCCGAGTACATCTGGATAAAGCTGATTAGGGAACTCGCCCCTGAAGAGCCCACAATTGCCCTGCTGTGCAAAACATCTGTGGCGCGGAACGTCTTGCAGTTTGCCTTCGATACCGCACTGCCGGTGAAAAGCGCCTCTGTCCGAATGATTGACGCCAAAAAATGGTTTGGGGCTGCGGTTAGCGCGTGTCTATTTTGCGTAGAATTGGGTTCAGGAAAACCGCAGTACGAAGCACCTGTCTACCCGGATTTACACGCGACTGCTCCAGAGTCCACGACCGGCATTGCCGGCGGGCGACTGGTTGCAGATATCACAGCTTACAAGCGCTCAGCCTTTGCTGATGGAATTTGCCCTTTTACCTGGCGTCAAGGACTGAAACACGACGCCGCACCAGTCATGGAACTGACCCGCGATTCATCGGGCTGTCTCCACAACAAACTGGGCGAAACGGTTATCGCTGAACCTGAATATCTCTATCCCTTGGTCAAAAGTACGGATCTGTTTCACCAAGCAAATGTTATGCCTCACAGGGCTGTAATCGTAACTCAGAAGCGCCTGGGGGATGACACGCACCAGTTGCAGCAGACTGCGCCTGGTTTGTGGAGTTACCTGACCGCACACACCGGCATATTTGCGCGACGAAAATCATCTATCTATCGGGGGAAGCCACCTTTTTCTATGTTTGGCATCGGAGACTATTCTTTCGCTCCCTACAAAGTAGCCATTTCGGGTTTGCACAAAATTCCCCGGTTTCGAGCTATCCAGCCGGTTGGCGGGCGTCCAGTTATGCTTGATGACACCTGTTACTTCATCGCTTGCTATTCCCCTGAACAAGCTGCTTTCCTAACTTGTCTGCTCAACGACCCACTCTGTCTGGAGCTTATCTATTCGCGGTTCTTTTCAGATGCCAAGCGCCCGATTACCAAGAAACTGCTGCAGCGCATCGACCTCAAGGCACTTTTTGATAGAATTGAACTGCAGTCGCTTCTGTCTGGGGCTGAGGTTGAATTTGAGCGACTGGCCACTGCAGCCGGCAAACAAAAACCGGCATGGCCTTCCTCATTAGAGGAACTTCTGGTTGAGCGAAAGACGAACGATGGGTTAAAAGTTTGACGCCGCACTCGCGGCGCACTGCTGCGCTTGGGGAGCGGCTGTGCTATATTGCAATAAAATAGGCTGAGGCAGTCAGAGGAACTGAAAATGAAAATTGCGCTCGGTGCGGACCCGTATGGATTCAACCTCAAGGAAGCGGTTAAGAAGCACCTGCAGGATAAGGGTTTAGAAGTCGAAGATGTGGGAGTGAGCGACTCCACCAGCGAGACGCCTTACTATCAGGTGGCGTCTGAGGTGGCTCAACGGGTGGGAAGCCAGCAAGCAGACCGGGGCATTCTGGTGTGCGGCACCGGCATGGGCATGGACATCATCGCCAACAAGCACCCCGGCGTCTATGCTGCAGTGTGCGAAAACACCAACGCCGCCGAACAGTCGCGCTCTATCAACAACTCTAATGTCCTGACTCTGGGAGAGTTTTTTACCGCCCCCGATGTCGCCAGGGATATTGTAGATACCTGGCTGACAACCGAGTTCACCCAGGGGTGGGATGCGCCAATTCAAGAGTGGTTGCAAAACTCGATGAAAGACATTGCCCAGATTGAGGAGCAAGAGTTTAAGAGTGCGGAAAGTTAATCAGGAGGCGCAAACGCTAAAAATCCCCCCGTTTAATCCGGTCAAACAAATTCCTCATGTCGTCGTCTAAGACAAGGATCTCCACAGTAGCGCCAATAGCCGCTTCTGTATCAAAAAAGGCAAAACGGACTCCGGGATTGTTGCCAGCACGCCCGCTTTGGATGATGGGATAGCCATTTTTGGCCAAGTCGCCAACTGCCTTTTCGTAATCATCGACGATAAATCCCAGGTGGTGCATCCCTTCCCCCTTCCTTTCTAGAAATTCCTTGAAGATGCTCTCTCCCGAAAGGTGTTGGGTGAGTTCAATCTGTACATTTCCGGCATAGGCAATAGCGAGGTGCTGGCGGTAATTTGCCTCTTTACCCCGGTAGGTCTTGTCCTAAAACTGCACGTCCTCAAACAGGTAGAAGCGCGGCACCCCCAAGTATTCATTAAAAAATTTCTGCGCTGCTTTGATATCCTTCACCACAAAAGCGATCTGGCTGCATCCCTGGGCAATGTAGGACAATGGCAATCCT
>JALOOK010000081.1 GCA_025454445.1 Oscillatoria sp. Prado101
TTTCAACGGGTGCCGGTGTGCGGGTGTTCAAAGGGCAAGCTGACTGCTATGTCAGCACAAATGACCTGTCATTTTCCGGTCTGAAAGCAGCCTTAGAAAAAGGTCTGTCAATCATGGGGCTGCAACTGCCGGCTCCCAGCTCGTTTATCCCGGAAATCAATCTGGAACTGCTGCGAGACTACGCGACAAAAAAGGGCAAAGATGCTTGGCTGGGTCAAACCAGCTCCATGCGGGAAATGGGGGATGTTCTCCTGAATGCTAACGCTCTGCTGAATAAGAAAGCCAGTCATGTGCAATCACGGCGAGCTACCTATTTCCGAGATTGGCAGGAAGTTTTGGTGGCGGCGAGTGACGGCACTTTCGCCCGCGACATTCGTTTGGCTCAATCGGTAGGATACAATCTTTTGTGCGCGGATGGCGCTCAACGCTCGTCGATTGCCAAGCGTGCCGGTGATACCAGCTCGCCAGATTTCCTGCGCTCGTGGAATTATGAACAAGCGGCTGAGGAAGTAGCGGAATCCGCAGGGCGAATGCTCTATGCTGATTATGTCGAGTCGGGAACTTACCCGATTGTGATGGCGAATGAGTTTGGCGGGGTGATCTTCCACGAAGCTTGCGGGCACTTGCTGGAAACCACCCAGATTGAGCGCAAAACTACGCCATTTGCCGACAAGAAAGGCGAGAAAATTGCCCACGAAAGTTTGACGGCTTGGGATGAGGGGCTTTCGACCAAAGCTTTCGGGACGATCGACATGGATGATGAGGGGATGCCGGCGCAGCGAACCCTGCTGATTGAAAAAGGCGTCCTGAAAAATTTCTTGGCAGATCGCGCCGGCTCCCTGCGCACGGGACACCCGAGAACCGGCAGCGGACGCCGGCAAAATTACACCTTTGCAGCCGCCAGCCGCATGCGCAATACTTATATTGCGCCGGGAGACTACACCAACGAAGATTTGTTTGCATCCATCGACAAAGGCATTTACTGTAAAAAGATGGGTGGCGGTAGCGTGGGAGCTACGGGTCAGTTCAACTTTGCCGTAGAAGAAGCCTATCTGATTGAGGGTGGAAAAGTCACCAAACCGCTGAAGGGAGCCACCCTGATCGGGGAAGCCAAGGAGATTATGAACAAGATTTCCATGTGCTCCCAAGATTTGGCGCTGGCTGCCGGTTTCTGCGGTTCAGTCAGCGGCAGTATTTACACGACGGTAGGACAGCCTCACATTAAGGTTGATTCTATCACCGTGGGTGGCCGGTAAGTTGAACCCCACCCCCCATTGGGGGGTGGGGTAGAAGAGACTAAAAACACAAAAGGGGTATGACTGTGACGAATATCGAGAATATTGCAACTCACGCTCGCGAAATAGCCGGTCAGCTTGGCATCAATAAATTTGACATCTATGGGGCAACTGTAGATGAGAGCAGCGTGCAAGTAGATGGGGGGGAGCCCAAACAAGTCAAAGCCTCCAGTCGTTCTAGCGTGACGGTTCGGGTGTGGAATGAAGAGCAGACAATGGGCGTCACCAGCACGACAGATGTGGACCCGAAAGGGCTTGAGCTGGCACTGAAAACTGCTTACGAGGCGAGTTTTTTTGGCGTCAAGGAAAACGTGCCGGATTTTAGCCCGGAGGCTACCGCGCCGCTCGCAGCAGACATCCCGAACGAGAAAGCGCCGCAAGTGCCGGTGGCCCAACTCTTAGAAACCTTAATTGGTGCTGAAAAAGAGCTGCTTTCCGCTCACCCGGCGATTAAAGGAGTCCCCTATAACGGGCTGTCGCAACGAGATACAGACAGGTTTTATCTCAACAGCGCCGGCGCTCTCCGCAATGAGTCGCGCTCTTACACATCGCTCTATCTTTACACGAAAGCAGAGGAAGAAGGGAAAAAGCCTCGCAGCGCTGGCGCTTTCAGAATCAGCCGCAGTCTGGAACAGCTGGATCTGGAGGGTTGCCTGAAAGAAGCCGCCGATAAAACTATCAGCCACTTGAATTATGAAAAAGTCAAGTCTGGGAAATATACTGTGGTTTTCTCGGCGGAGGCTTTTTTGAGCTTGCTGGGTGCTTTTTCCAACATCTTCAACGCTCAGAATATTCTGGACAAGCAGAGCCTGTCCACTCCTGAATCCCTGGGTGCGCAAATTGCTTCTCCCCTGCTGTCGGTGTGCGATGATGCGCTGCACCCCGCTAATGTCGGAGCGGAGACTTTTGATGGGGAAGGAACCCCAACCAGCCGGGTTTCGCTGATTGAGGATGGTATTTTAACCGGCTTCCTGCACAGTGCCGGTACTGCCAAAAGGATGGGCGCTGAGCCTACGGGACACGGGAATATGGGCGCAAAAGTGACGGTTGGCTCGCACTTTTATCACGTCTTTCCAGGAAAGCCGGCGGAAAAGGAGTACAGCCTTGCGAGCGCCGATAATCTGATTTTTATCGATGATTTGCACGCGCTCCACGCGGGTGTTAAAGCGCTGCAAGGCTCGTTTTCTCTACCGTTTGACGGCTGGATGGTGTCAAATGGGAAATTGACGAGCATTGACTCAGCAACGGTTGCGGGAGACTTTTTAGAAGTCCTGAAATCGATTGTTTTTGTGGAAAAAGAGGCGGAACTGACTCCTGGTGGGGTGTGCCCGCGAATTTGGGTTGAGGGGCTGTCGATTACCGGCGAGTGAGTCTCTGACTGATTTTGAGGACATGAGGACAGGCGAGAGGACAGGCGAGAGGACAGGCGTGCTTCGCAGCGGCGCGTACTGAGTGAACGCCTGTCCTACGCCTTTTTTGTAGCGCCGGCGTCTTGCCGGTGCAATCTGCCACAGTTCATATATAATGATAAGCAGATACCAATGCCTGTATTGTTTATCTCAATCGCCCGATTTCGAGTGTTCGCAGCCGGTTATAAACTCTCTCCCCAGAGGATGTGGCTGTCTGTTTGATTGTTAAGGCTGAGCTATTTTCTGGGGCGATGAGAAGCAATAATCCAGAGCGAACGCTTGCCCTACAGCAAGAATTTCTCAACGGTTTTATATCTTTACCCTTTGATGACCGATCTGCCATAATTTACAGTCGGATTCGCGCCCAACTGGCTGCTTTGGGCACTCGGGCCTTACGACCTCCAGATTGCCGCTATCGCATTCGCCAACAACTTAATTATAATCACTCACAACACCCGTGAGTTCAGTCGGGTTGATGGACTGCGGTTTGAGGACCGGGAGTTGCCGGCATGATGCGTAACATTTCCCGCTCAGAAACCCGGTTTCTTTAAGAAACCGGGTTTCTTGACATTCATGCTAGACGCGCTATCTGGATTGACAGAACAGGGCATTTATTGCTAAAATAGACATCTGTGTTTATCTGCGTTCATCTGCGGTTACCAATCCAAACAGGAGGCACAAACATTGGTAAGAGTACGAGTGCGCCAGCACGTCAACCCACTGAGCAACATCTATCAAACACCGGCTTCCCCGCCCGACTGGACTCAAGTGTACCCTAACCCAACCCAGCCGGTGCATCTCGATATTGGCTGCGGTTGGGGGCGGTTTTTGCTCAGCATGGCTCAACTTATGCCCGACTGGAACTTCCTCGGGCTGGAAATCCGCGAACCCCTAGTCGAGCAAGCCCTCGAATCCCGCAACCAGTTCGGTTTAACAAACCTCCACTACATATTCTGCAACGCCAATAACTCCCTTAAACCTTTACTACAATCATTCCCAACCGGCACCTTGCAGCGCGTCACCATTCAATTTCCCGATCCCTGGTTCAAACACCGGCACCAAAAACGCCGCATGGTGCAACCGGCAATGGTAGAAGAGATAGCCACTTATCTCATTCCCGGCGCACAGGTTTTCATCCAATCCGACGTTGAAGCCGTCGCCAGAGAAATCTGCGACCGCTTCAACTCCCACCCAGCCTTTGCTAAAACGCACAGCGAACAGTGGACTGCAGAAAACCCCATGCCGGTGCCCACAGAGCGCGAACTCTCCACTCTCGAACGGGGAGAGCCGGTGTATCGCGCCTTATTGACACGCCTCTGAAACCTCCCCGAATCGCAGCAATGGTAAACCCCATGAAATTACCAATCCTCGCCCTCACTACCCTGCTCGCCAGCATCAGTTTAACAGCACCGGCTGCCGCACAAAATGACGCCCACGTCAAACGACTGCTGGAAACAAAAGAATGCCGAATGTGCAACTTGACTGGCGCTAATCTGAGCGGTGCCAATCTCAGCAACGCCGATTTGCGCGGTGCCTATTTGGAAGGAGCCGACCTTTCCGGTGCCGATCTTTCCGGTGCCAAACTCATTCGCACCAATCTCAGAAAAGCCAACTTGAGCAAAACCAATCTAGCCGGTGCCGATCTAGAAAACTCCTACCTGAATGGCGCGGACTTGAGCGGTGCAAACCTGAGAAATGTCCGCCTGAATAGAGCGTTTATGCTCCAAGCAAATCTCAGCAATGCCGACATTAACGGTGCCAGCTTATTTCAAACCAATCTCCGAGAAGCCAACCTGAATGGCGTCAACTTAACCAGCGCCGCCCTCAATGGAACCATCCTCCCCGATGGAAAAGTCTCCCAACAAAATAAAAAGTAGGCTGCCCAAATCTTATATAGCGTTTCTCATCCGAGGTGAGGTACTGAGAAACCCGGTTTCTTAAAGAAACCGGGTTTCTGGGCCATCGCTCATCCACCTGAGAAGCGCTATATATAGCAGTTGGCACTTAGGTTAGTGTGATTCGTAGGGTGCGTTCCCGCGCGAGGGAACGCACCCTACCTTATAGCGGTTTGCAGTTGGATGAAGTACACCCCAGAAACCGGGGTTCTGGGCCAAGAGCGGTTGCGCAAATCATTTAGACCTGCTATATCCTATCGGGTCAATTGAATGGGGCCAGAAACCGGGTTTCTTAAAGAAACCCGGTTTCTTAATTACCTTTTGCTGCTATTTCGCAGAGCTTTGTGTATCTTTTTCCACCGTTCCTTCTCGACTAAAGACGCTTTTTGATCCTGTCGCCGGGAAAGGTAGTCCAGCTCTTTTTGCAGGTTCTGGTAGCTGAAAAAACGCTCAGGGTCAAGCGTTCCCTCACTCAGCGCTTCCTGCACCGCACAGCCCGGTTCTCCCTCGTGATGGCAATCCCGGAACCGGCATTTTTCTGCTAGGCTTTCAATATCCGCAAAAGCTTCCTGCAAACCCTCCTCTTTTGCCCAAATTTGGATTTCTCGCATCCCAGGAGTGTCGATCAGCAAACCGCCGGATGGCAGCAAAATCAGCTCCCGGCTGGTCGTCGTATGCCTTCCCCGACTGTCCTTCTGGCGAACCGGCTGCACTTTTTGCGCGAAGTTGCCGGTTAATTGATTTGCGATAGTCGATTTCCCGACACCAGAGGACCCAAGCAAAGCTACAGTCCGCCCTTCTTGGAGATAGGGCGTCAGCGCATCCAGTCCTTGATGGCTAGCCGCGCTCAAGACAGCAACCGGCACCCCAATAGCGACGGCTTCAACCTCCAGCACTCGCTCCTCAACATTCTCGCACAAATCTGCCTTGTTCAGCACAATGACAGGATTGGCTCCACTCTCCCAGGCTAGAATCAAATAGCGCTCGATCCTTCTCGGTTTGAAATTTCCATCCAGCCCCGAAACTAAAAAGACCGTATCGATATTTGCCGCAACAATTTGCTCTTCTGTTCTAGCGCCAGCTGTCTTCCGGGAAAACTTGCTCGCTCTCGGCAAAATCCCGTGAATCGTTGCTCTTTTTTCCTCCTCCCTGACCCCAATCGCTACCCAGTCGCCCACCGCCGGCCAGTCTTGGGCCGAAACCGCACGATGCCGCAACTTGCCGGCAACGTCCGCCAGCACCTCCCCATATTCCGTATACACAATATAGGTGTGCTTGTGTTCAACCGCAACCCGTCCAGCAGCGTAGCCTTGCTGCCGGTAGCTTTCAAAGCTTTGGGCAAAAAAACTATTCCATCCCAACCGATTTAAGTCCATTTCTTGCCTCAATGTGAATCTCGCTCTCAGCAAGGCTCACAGAGGACTTCTGGCTTTCATTCCCTATATAGCGTTTCTCAGTTGGATGAACTCTGGCCCAGAAACCCGGTTTCTTTAAGAAACCGGGTTTCTCAGTACCTCAAAGGATGAGAAACGCTATAAAGAACTGACAAAACGAGAACCTCTGAGAATTCCTTGCTCTGCACCTCGGTCACAGGGGTGTGGGTGGCTACCGACTCAGACATCACTTTTCCTCCTCAACTACTTGTGGACTTCCCAGCAGTTCCCATTCAATCTCTGGCTCCTGCAGGTTCTTCCCATTATACCTGAAACTTTATCAGCTGTCAATCAGGGCGAAAAAAATAAAAAATTAAACCAGGTGGGCCTAAACGATGCCCCATGCCAGAAGCCCCATGCCAGAAGCCCCATGCCAGAAGCCCACTAACTTAAATCCAAGAACGGAACCACATGCGCAAGTCAAACTCCCCCTGCGACAGGGGAAGCCCCCAGTAAACCGGCAGCCAAAACACCAAAGCGAGCAGAATGGCAAAAATCACCGTCACCCCTATTGCGCGGTACTGGATTTGGTAACTCCGCAACCAGCGCTCAACCGCCCACGCCAACCCCAAAAACGAAAACACAGAAGCCCCCATATAAAGATAAATAAACGTGCAGCGCGTCACCAGCACCCAAGGCAGCCAATTTGCCGCATAATTCACCACCAAATAAAACACCGCCCACAACTCAGCCGGCACCGGATACCGAACCGGCTGTCGGCTGGCACTCCTCCCAAATACCTCTACCCACAGCCGGTGAGCCAGCATAAAAAACAGCAGCAGCATAGCAGCGCTAGACAGCCACCACAGCACAGGATTACCCATTGCGTGAACATCGTAAATCACCTTACCCGCACCCTCAGGTAAAGGTGGGTAAGCGGGAACCGCCTCCACTGTGTTGCGAGCCTTCTCGTACACATACACCATCGGTCGAAACATCACCGGCCAAGTGTACCAAGCCGAGCAGTAAGGATGCACCCCCTCACCATTCTTCATCGCTCTGTGGAACTGCAGGATTTGCTCGTGTACTTCCCAGAATCCAGACTTTGGGTCGAGCTGCAAGTGGGGAATCCAAGCCAAACTATACACAGCAGCCGGCACCACCCCCAAACACAGCAGCACTGGCAGAAAATTCAGTTGCGTCAGGTTTTGCTGGAGGGGGGATTTTGGATTTTTGCTTTTGGATTTTGGATTTGGGCTTGGCAAATTTAAACTCACCGATATAAAATCTAAAAGCGATTGCGCCCGCGCTGCCAGCAAAACCAGATATACCCCCACCAGAAAACCCAAACCATTCCACTTCACCGCAACCGAAGCTCCCAAACACGCGCCAGCAGCAGCCAGCAAAAAAATTCGCTTTCTTCCCCGCCTTTCCAGCGCCACCAGGAACAGCCACTGACCCAAAAGCCCGAAAAAAACCAGATAAATATTAATCAGAGCGTAGCGCGACTCCACCAGAAGCAACCCGTCAGCTGCAGTCAGCAAACCCGCTATCAGCGCCAAGCTGCGCCGGTGACTCAGCTGGTAGGCAATACCGGCAGCAATTACCGGAATCAAAGATCCCGTAAAAGCATTCAGCCAGCGGTAACTGAAAGGAGACAGCAGCGTGCCGGTTAACCAATTCCGCATCCCCCCTGCGAAGGGCAGCCTCTCGCCAATCCATATCCCCAGAGCGATGGCGTATTTGCCCACAGGCGGGTGGGCGTCAAAAAAAGACACCCCCTCTAAATAATTAATCCCAAATTTAGCATAATAAACCTCATCAAACACCAGAGTGTTAAACCGGATCAGCCCCCAAAAACGCAAGACAGCTGCCAGAAGAAACACGCCCGCCATCCCCAACCCAAACCAGGAAAAAGGCCGGTTAGAGAGCTGTGACAGCCATTTTGACTTTGGCAGCGAGCGGAATCCCTCACTTTCCGAGGGCTGGGATTGTGGATTCATCTTATTAATCATTAAGGCTTAATACTTCATTGCTAAGTCTGCGCACGCACTCAATTATAACATAGGGTGCCATAAACATGGGTCTTTGAGCGGATGCCAGAAACCGGGTTTCTTTAAGAAACCCGGTTTCTAGATGTTTCTTGATGATGTTTGTTGACGAGCCGTTTATTTCTGCCAGCACACTGAGTAAAATGTTGTCAGCCCGATACCGGCGCTGCCAAAAGTGCCGGCATCCGCTCACCGGCATTCAGGCGGACTGCCAGCTAGCTCCCGACACAAAAGATAGTAGCATTGTGGCAAAAGTAGATCCCACAAGCTCCAATCTGGCAGTGTGCCAGCCACAACGACAAACAGTCAAACCAATGAGTCAGTCCCCACCCAATCCCACTCCCGAACCCGCCGGTGAGCCGCCCGCCGCCCGCACCCTCGCAGCCATTGCCAGATTTTTCAAATTTGCCGAACTCCAAACCGACTTCCGCACCGAGGCGATCGCTGGGGCTACCACATTTATGACAATGGCTTACATTCTGGCGGTCAACCCAGTGATTTTGTCCAGCGCCATTTTTCTGGAAAACCCCGGCGATCTGTCTGACGAGTTAGTGTTCGCCACTGCTATCTCCTCTGCCATCGGCACCCTAGTCATGGGCTTGCTCGCCAACTACCCCTTCGCCCTCGCCCCCGGGATGGGGCTGAACGCCTTCTTTGCCATCTCTGTCGTGCAGGGGCTGGGAATCAGCTGGCGCGTAGCGCTGACTTCTGTGCTGATTGAGGGGCTGATTGTCATTGCCCTCACCCTCTCCAACATTCGCAGCCTAATTCTCAAAGCCATCCCCGAATGCCTGAAACACGCCACTGCAGCCGGCATTGGCTTGTTTCTCGCCTATATCGCCCTTTCTGGAGATCCCGACAGCGGTGGCGCGGGCATTATTGTCGCCGATCCCGCCACTAAAACCGCCTTGGGCAGCTTCAACCAGCCCGCCACCCTGATGGCGATTGCCGGCATCCTGATCACCTCCGCCCTAGTCGCCCGCCGCATCAAAGGCGCACTCCTGTGGGCGATTCTGGCAACCTCCCTGCTGGGGTGGATTCTGGGCGTCGCCCCCTGGCCGGCGGGGATTGTGGCCCCGCCCCAGTGGCCCGGGGATTTGCTGGGCCAAGCGCTTGTGGGGCTGGATCAAATGAACCAAACGAATGTCTGGGATTTCCTAGCCGTCACTTTTGTCTTTTTCTTTGTGGATTTCTTCGACACCATTGGCACCGTTGCCGGTGTGGGCATCCAAGCGGGATATATAGATGAAAATGGCGAACTCCCCCGCGCCAAGGAAACGTTGCTGGCGGATGCGGTGGGCACCACCGTCGGTGCTGTTATGGGAACTTCCTGCGTTACCACTTATATCGAGTCAGCTGCCGGAATCTCGGAGGGAGGGCGCACCGGCTTTACCGGCATCACCGTGGCTTTCCTGTTTTTTTTGTCGGTATTTTTTATCCCCCTGCTCTCGGCAATTCCCGCTTTTGCCACCGCACCGGCGCTGCTGATTGTCGGAGTTCTCATGGCTGGCAATATCCGGGCGATTCGCTGGGATGACCCAGCCGAGTCTATTCCCTCGTTTCTCACCATTGTGGTGATGCCTTTGAGTTTTTCTATTGCCGAAGGTTTAGCGATAGGCTTCATCACTTACCCCCTGCTCAAAGCCTTTCAAGGCAAAGCCCATGAAATAACACCGGCAGTTTGGGTGCTGGCCGGTGTTTTTGTCCTGCGATTTGTTTTGATGGCGCTGCAAGCAAGTCCAAGTAACAGTTAACCCCTAGGAACCACCCAGGAGTGACCCCATTTGAAATAGATAGTATTTTTTTTCAAACCCCCAATCTCAAATCTAAAATCTCAACTTGGTGTGAATTAGATGCGGAACAGATCCCGCACATCTTGCAGCGGGAATGGCCACAGCAACTCAGGCTCCCAGTCATTGGGGTCAAACAGCGAGTTGCGCCCTCGCTGGTAGGCAGGCCACAGGTATTTCCACGGGCAATTGTACCGCCGGTCTGCCTGCTGCTGTAGCTGTTTGTCAGCGGCTGCCAGCAGCTCCAGCAGCCGCACCAGATTCACCGGCCTCAACTTGGCCCCCAGCAAAAACGCCTGGACTTGCAGCTTACCGATAGCGTCAGTGCCGTAACCCGTGAGTACATGTATACCATCATGGAACTGCTGGCGCGGTGGGCCGCAGGTTAGGGGTTGTAGCTGGTGCCGGTCGAGGAAGTCCGCCCAAGCGCGGCCAAAAGTGCCCACCGGCATGGATCGCAGTTCCCCCACACGCACAAGCTGAGGCGCGGAAAGCCCCCGCGCCTCACGATCCATCCCATACCAGAATTTTTGGACATCAAGGGGCGACTTGCCCTCCTGCTTTGGCGAAATAAGAAGGTGTAGCATGGCTAACTCAGCTGGATTGCTTTCTAAAATAGTGAAGTCTGTTGGGTTTCCTGACACCCCCCGCACTCAGCAGGGGTGTGGGGTAATACCCCTCAAGGGGTATTACCTCCATCTTAAACCATTGAGGTGCCCAGCTGTCCAGAGGATTTAAGGAAGTTTTCATAAAAATCTTTTTCAGAATTGTGAAGCTTGCATCAAGGCAAGAGTCCGCACTTGATCGTGACGCCACAATCCTTGCTAATACAAGCCTTCCCCCCCCTGCTAGCCGCCTCGATATTGCTGCAGCCACCGGCAGCTCTCGGCTCCTCCCCGTCCCATAAAATCCGGTTAATTAATTTAAGCTCAATCCATCCCGCCACGACCGGGCCTTCCCTTCACCTGCGCCCTGTCAACACGGGAAAACCAGCGTTCTGGCAATCTGTGAGGGCCGCAAAAATAAGAAAAACTTATACTTTACAGCCTTTTAGCAAAGTTTCGCCAAATTTGTGATTTTTGTTACCTTTTATCTGCCACTTTTCCTCTCGTTCCCAGGCTCAGGCTGGGAACGTCGTTTTGTCGGCGGAGCCGACTTAAGTAGCAACTTGGGTTAAAATAAGCCATACAGCATTTCTATTTGAGTTGTGAGACGCGCAGAAACGCGGTTTCGCAGTGCCGGTGCCACCCACAACCGCCCCTTGCGGGTTTTTGGCACCCACAGATTCACAAATCATTTAGAACCGCTATAATACCGTCAGCAATCATTTCTACTTCAATATGACTGTGAAATCCAATATATCTCTAGCAGCCATCCTGTCCGCAACCGCCATTACCGGCGGCGTATTGCTGGCGGCGGCGAATCCCAGTCAAGCTTTTGGCTGTCCGTTTAGCAAGTCCAAGGGGACTTCTGTCGAGACTTCTGGCGCACCGTCCGGTCTAGTCGCCAAGAAATTCGACATTCCTCAAGAAGCTTTCTCCTCCGCCAGCAGCGAAGAAGCTTCCCCCAGCGGCGACAGAGAGCTAACTCTGGTCAGCTAGTCCAAGCGCAAAATCTGCATGCACCACCCTCAGGCAGAAATGCCCGGGGGTTTTTGCTGCGGGCGACTCAGCCACAAGAAACCGAGTTTCTTGTACCGGGAAGCCGGAAAACTAAGCGAAGAAACCGGGTTTCTTTAAGAAACCCGGTTTCTGTACCGGTTTCTGGCCCCCATTCATGCTTAATAATTACTTTATAAATCAGCTCCAAGAATTGAGAACCCACTCCAGGAATAGCAATTCCCGGCTGCCTACAGCAGCCCTGGATCAAACGATCCTGCGGAACCGCTGCCAGTGGCGCTGGCAAACTCTTAAGATTTATGCAGAATCACTGAGGTGCCGCCGGTGTGGCCAATCTCAAGAAGCCAGAACCGGCACTCCCCGCCAGAGCCATGAATCCCAGAACGCCACTGCTACCCCCCATGTCGCTGCGACAAAAACTTGCCTTTTATCTAGAAGACATTGAAACCCCCGCCGGCAGAGCCGTTAATTTGCTCATTGCCGGCTCGGTTTTACTCTCCTCAGCGATTTTTGTCGCAGAAACCTACCCAATCCCTGCTAGCGTGCGCCTCTATCTCGATGCCCTTAACACGGGTATCCTGCTGATTTTCGCCGCCGAGTACCTCATACGTTTCTGGTGCGCAGAGCGCAAGTTGAAGTTTTTTCTAAGCCTCTACTCTCTAGTCGATCTGATCGTCATCTTGCCCTTTTTCCTGGCCGCTCTAGACGTCAGCTTTATTCTCATCTTTCGATGGCTGCGGATTTTGCGCCTGATTCGTTTTATTAACCCCCAAACACTATTTGGCACCATCAGTACGGAAGATGGCGTCATTGTCGCCCGCATCTTATTCACTTTATCTGCGATAATATTCGTCTATTCGGGCTTAATTTATCAAGTTGAGCATCCCGTCAACCCAGAGGCGTTCAGCACATTTTTTGACGCAGTTTATTTCTCCGTCGTCACCATGACAACGGTTGGCTTTGGCGATGTCACACCCTCCTCAGAAGGTGGGCGCGTGATGACGGTGATGATGATTTTGACCGGCATTGCCTTTATACCCTGGCAGCTGGGCGACCTGATCAAACAATTGGTCAAAACAGCTAACCAGAAACAGGTGCGCTGTTCTGGGTGTGGCTTGTCTTTGCACGACGCCGACGCTCATTTCTGCAAAATCTGCGGCACTCAGCTAGAGGTGGCGAGCAAGGCAAATGGCAGGGTGCCCACCGGCACTACTGACTGAGGGCGATTGGCGGCGCACTACCTGCCAGAAACCCGGTTTCTTTAAGAAACCGGCTTTCTCAGTACCGTGCTCTATTTAAACAGCCGCACAGACTCCTCCCTGAGAAGCCCTTTGCTAAGGTTTATTTTTCTAAACCCCTTAGCAATTACCTCGTTTCCAGCCTCAGGCTGGGAACGGTGAGCTGTCGGCTCTGCCGACTTTTGAAGTGAAAGGCAGCATTATTAGCTTAACAGCTTACCTGCCAGAAACCCGGTAACTTTGGCGAAACCGGGTTTCTCAGTACCCCGCTCTATTTAAACAGCCGCACAGACTCCTCCCTGAGCAGCCCTTTACTAAGTTTTATTTTTCTCAACCCCTTAGCAATTACTTCCTCACAATAAATCTCAATTTGATTCACACCGGCATCCCTCAAATCCTGGATAGAAGCCGCAAAGACAATTTCCGAAATCCCCGCCCAAACACAGGTAGCCGCGCACATCGGACAAGGCTCACCCGTCGCGTAGAGCGTATACCCTTCCAAGGAAGGATTCTTCAGCTCGCGAGTCAGATTGCGAATCACATTCACCTCAGCGTGAGCTGACGGATCGCTATCTCTCCTCACCGTATTGTGCCCTCTGGCAACCACTTGATTATCTCTCACAATCACTGCCCCGAAAGGCATGTCGCCTTTCATGGCTTCTTCCAGGGCTATCCTCATAAAGTCTTCAGGGCTCACAGTCTGACTCAGCTTCTCATGGCAACAGTCACTTATTATACCCTAACAAGCCCTGACTGGGAAATTGAGCCGGTGGGGCGCGAGCGCCCAACTACGAACTTTTGGGCTAAAGCCCTACTACGAACCTTTTGGGCTGAAGCCCAACTACGAACTTTTGGGCTAAAGCCCAACTACGAACTTTTGGGCTGAAGCCCAACTACGAACTTTTGGGCTGAAGCCCAACTACGAACCTTTTGGGCTAAAGCCCAACTACGAACTTTTGGGCTAAAGCCCTACTACGAACTTTT
>JALOOK010000507.1 GCA_025454445.1 Oscillatoria sp. Prado101
GCTTCAGCCCAAAAAGGTTCGTAGTTGGGCTTCAGCCCAAAAAGGTTCGTAGTTGGGCTTTAGCCCAAAAAGGTTCGTAGTTGGGCTTTAGCCCAAAAGTTCCCAGTTAGGCTTCAGCCCCCAACCAAAATAACTGACAGCTGACAGTCCCAAACGGAGCCAGATTCCCTAAGCTCAGCCGTACTGCTCGCTGGAAACAGCTTCCGAATCGAGGTTAAACAGTAGGCGCAGGGTTTCCATAGCGCGGCGTCTGGCCTCGATGTCCTGCTGAGCCCGCAGTTGCACCATTGGATCGTGCAGGATTTTATTGACAATCCCCCGCGTCAGAGCTTCAATCACCTCTTGGTGACGTTCAGCGAATTCAGATCCCAGACGGGAGAGAGCCTTTTCCAGCTCTTGCTCGCGGATGGTTTCGATTTTATCCCGCAGACTATTGATGGTGGGGACAGTTTCCAGCGAGCGCCACCAGACATCAAAAGCTTCCACCTCTTCTTCGAGCAGTCCTTCTGCTTCCATTGCCATAGCCCGCCGGCTTTCTTGGTTTTGGGCCACAACCGCTTTCAGGTCGTCCACATTAAAAGCGCGAACATTAGGCAGCTGGTTGACATCTGCCGCCACATTGCGCGGAACGGAGATATCGATCAGCATCAAAGGCTGGTTGGGGTCGAGGACTGCTTCTAGTTTAGCGCGGTCGAGCAGCGGTTCCGTAGCCGCCGTGCCGGTAAACACGATGTCGGTTTCGGCAATCGCCGGCATCATTTCCGACAGGGGCACATAGCGCAGCCCGGCATCCGGGAACTGGGCGGTCAATTCCTGCACTCGCCGCGCTGAGCGATTGACAATGGATATCTGGGGAGAGCCTTTGGAGAGCAGGTGCTGTACTAGGAGGCGCGACATTTTGCCGGCACCGACAATCGTCACCCGACAGGAGGCCAAATTCTGCACTTTGATCTGAGCGAGCTCCACCGCTGCGGAGCTAATCGAAACCGCGCCGGTGCCGATATTGGTTTCCGTGCGGACTCGCTTGCCGGCTGTGATCGCCTGCTTCAGCAGCCGGTTGAGGATGCGCCCAACGCCATTGTGCTGCTGGCCCAGTTTGTGGGTGTTTTTCACCTGAGCCAAAATTTGACCCTCTCCGAGAACCAAACTGTCCAAACCGGCAGCCACGCGCATCAAGTGCATCACCGCATCTTGGTGCAGCAAGATGAACAAATGCTGGCGCAGGTGGTGCCCTGGAAGTTTGCTGTGGTCAGACAGAAACTGCGTTACTTCCCGCACGCCTTGCTCCGTCTCACTGGTTACCACATAAATCTCTAAGCGGTTGCAAGTGCTGAGGATGGCCACTTCTTCGATGTGCGGGTACGCTTTCAGGGCAGCGCTCGCTGTTTCTATCTGCTGTTCTGGAATACTGAGTTTTTCCCGAATTTCAACGGAGGCTGTCTTGTGGCTAAGACCTACAACCGCAATATTCATATTACCCTTTGCTAATTTCTCAAAACCTAATTACTAATTGACTCCTGCAGCCTTCTGCGCCACTGAGGGCTGGGGAGAGAGTCTTGCGAGATCTCGCCCCTGCAGCCCCCAGCCCTTCATAGGGAGAGAGCGCCTCTTACCTCAATTGCAGAGACTTTGGCTGGTCGAACAAGTGGATCGTGTCAACGAAGCGAGCGGTTTTTGACTGAGTGGAAATGACCAGGGACTGAGTCCGCGCCCCGCCGTGGAAGTAGCGGACGCCTTCCATCAGGGTTCCGGGGGTAATGCCGGAAGCGGCAAACAGCACCGTGTCGCCAGAGGCCAGCTCTTCGGCGCTGTAAACTTTGTCGGGGTCGGTGATGTTCATTTCCTTCAGGCGAGCCAGGTTGCTCTCCTTGCTTTCGCCAATCAGGCCGGTTTGCACGATTTCTGGATCGTAGATCAGCTGGCCTTGGAAGTGTCCGCCCAAGCAGCGCATGGCTGCCGCTGAGATCACTCCTTCTGGCGCAGCGCCAATCCCCATCAGCGCGTGGATGTTGGTGCCGGAGAAAGCGCAACAGATCGCCGCTGACACGTCACCGTCGCTGATCAGGCGCACCCGCGCCCCAGCTTCTCGGATTTCCTTGATCAGTTCTTTGTGACGGGGGCGGTCCATGACCACCACCACCAGTTCCTCAATGGAGCGATTCATGCACTCCGAGAGGATTTTCAAGTTTTCGGTGGCTGACTTGCGGATATCGACATGGTTTTTGGCCACTGGCGGCGCTGCCAGTTTCTTCATGTAGAAGTCAGGTGCGGCAAACAGCCCGCCTTTTTCGGAAATGGCCAGCACCGCCATCGAGCCGTTTTGACCGTAGGCGACCAGATTGGTGCCTTCGCAGGGGTCAACTGCAATGTCGATCTCAACCAGTTCGTCCGGATTGCAGTGGTCTTTGGCGTCGGCGCGGGTGCAGATGCCCACTTCTTCGCCGATATAGAGCATGGGCGCTTCGTCCCGCTCCCCTTCCCCAATCACGATCCGTCCGCGCATGTGAATTTTGTTCATCCGCTCCCGCATCGCTTCCACCGCTACATGGTCAGCGGTGTTTTTGTCGCCTTTGCCCATCCACCGGGCGGACGCGATCGCCGCCTGCTCAACTACCTCAATGATTTCTAGCCCAAGGGTACTTTCTAACAAGACTGTCCTCCCAACTGCTTATTTGGCGTCGTTTTATGACCTACCTCAAGTGTTCAAGTCTATCAGAGGCAGGACACTCTAGAAACAAGAGTATCTGTTCGTGTTGTGTTAAATTTTGCTGCGCGGGATCGGCCACCCCTGCCGGCCCACCACTGGGGGCTGCCCAACTCCGCCAGCTTTGGCCACACAAAGCGTCAAATCTGCTGCTGCTGCTATAGCAGTATGCAGTCAGTGCGCGGACATGGGCATGCTCGCATTCGGCATTGGGTATGGGGCATTGATGTGACTATTTTCAATTTTTGGGGCCATGCGCCTGTGGCGATACGCTATGTCATTAATGTCCTGACCTAAATGACAAGTGCTATAGCTGCCACCGGCGAGCTTGGTGGAAGTTCAATACCACATTTTTTGGTATATGTCAAGAAAGTCGCCCAAAAATGTTTTGCCTGTATGGATTTTCTTTTCAGGTGTTTGAGGGCCCGCCCGTGACAGCGATCTCAGGCAGGGGCGGGGCGTCAGTCCAAATCGCCAAGCTTTTCACTACTATAGCACTTATCATTTAGGTCAGGACATTAATGGCATGGCCCCAGGCGCATGGATCGGGGCGCATGGCGCATGGGAAAGACTCACAGAAACATGCGTTATGGCGATCGTGCCCAATGCCCCAATGCGATCGGGCCCATGTCTTAACCTAAGTGCATACTGCTATAACTGGCCATTCCTCAAGCACCTCTGACCGGCATCTCCCGAATAGCTCGCTCCCCTGATCTAGCCGGCGACTCCCCCGCTTTCCCCCAGTTTTCCCTTAAGCCCCACACAAACATTTTCGTAAACTGATTCAACACAAAAAATATAATTTTTATTACAAAAACCTATATAAATTAATACTTACAGGCTTATTAATCATATTAAATACGCAGAATTTCGTTTCTTATATAACTGCCTGTTGGGGCAAGATCACCGTTGTTCAAACCATGCCCCATGCCCCATCCCCCATGCCCCATCCCCCATACCCAAGTATGACGTCAGTCATTTGCCACCGGCAAGCTGTACACTGTTAAAATATCCTCCAAGT
>JALOOK010000508.1 GCA_025454445.1 Oscillatoria sp. Prado101
AAACCCCGAGTTTAGACCTGTTTTGTATATATGCTTTCTTCCGGAAGCTGTAAATGTGTGCCATTGGGCACACAAAATAACCCGGTCAGCTGTCAACACCGCAGGCCCGATGCTCCATGTGCAAATTTACCTGTCTTGGGTTGCCGGTGATACTTATTCTGAACATATACTGTCAATCTCAACCTGGGATCAATGAACATTTCCTTGTTTTCTGAAACACCGGCAGCCCCAAGCGCACAGGCAAAAGCCATCCCTGACGTGTCAGCGGTTGTGCCAATTTACAACGAAGTGGAAAGTTTGCCCCAGCTGATTGAGACGATCTCCACCACTCTGACGGAGAACCAGCTGAGCTACGAAATCATCTGCGTGGATGATGGCTCCAAGGATGGCTCAGCCGAGTTGCTCAAACAGCTCGCTCGCAGCCGCTCAGATTTGCGAGCGGTGCTGCTGCGCCGCAACTATGGCCAAACAGCCGCGATGGCTGCCGGTTTTAACTACGCTCGGGGTCGGGCAATTGTCACCTTGGATGGCGACTTGCAAAACGATCCAGCTGACATTCCGCTGCTCGTGGCCAAATTAGACGAAGGCTATGACCTGGTGAGTGGCTGGCGCAAAAACCGGCAGGATGCCAAACTCACCCGCCTGCTGCCTTCCAAAATCGCCAACATAGTGATTGGGCGAGTCACCGGCGTGCCATTGCACGACTACGGCTGCTCCATGAAAGCCTACCGGTCTGAGCTGGTATCGGACATGAACCTCTACGGCGAATTGCACCGGTTTTTGCCGGCTCTGGCCTATATAGAAGGGGCGAGAATTGCCGAGATGCCGGTGCGCCACCACGCCCGCCGGTACGGTCGCAGCAAATATGGCTTGGATCGCACCTTCCGGGTGCTGATGGACTTGCTCACCATTTTCTTCCTGAAAAAGTTCCTCACCCGCCCGATGCACGTTTTCGGGCTTTTTGGCCTGGTTTCCATGATGTTGGGGACGCTGTTAGGGCTTTATCTCACCTTCCTGAAACTCGGTTTGGGCCAGAGTATTGGCAACCGGCCTTTGCTGATTTTGGCGGTGCTTTTGTTGGTCACCGGCGTGCAGCTGTTCAGCTTTGGACTGATGGCGGAACTGCTGATGCGCACCTATCACGAGTCCCAGGGACGCCCCATCTATCGCGTCCGAGAGGTGGTTGAGCCTGCGGCGCAGCCGTAGGGATTGCGATTAACGCACCCCCATCCAGTTTGAGCGCTTTGTGTATTATATTTGTAGTATTAGGCCGGCATGCTGAATGCCGGACATGCCGGCTTGCTGACTGTCCCGAATCCCCAGCGCTCGACGCTAATTTGTTAACATTACTTAACAAAGGGGGGTGCGGCTCTGCCTTGGGAGAGGGCACCGGCACACTTGCTGGCAGCCCACAGCTCCTGAGCGGGCGCACCCTTTCGGGATTAAATCCTTTGATAAAAAACGAGCGAGCTTTGAAAGTCTTTAGCACACTTGAACCGAACCAGCGAGCGAGCCTGCTGATTTTATTCATCGCAGGCTTGCTGTTTTGGTCTAGCATAGGTTCCTTACTGCCAACTGTGCCCCTGTATGTCCAGCATGTGGGCGGGACAAAGCAAGAAATTGGCTTAGTGATGGGGGCGTTTGCCCTGGGACTGCTGCCGTCCCGGCCTTGGTTGGGGCCACTAGCAGACCGGCAGGGGCGAAAGATTGTGTTGCTGTTGGGTGCCGGTGTGGCGGCGACAGCACCGATCGGCTACCTGCTTGTGACATCCATTCCCGGGCTGATAGCCTTCCGGGCCTTCCACGGCATCAGCATGGCCGCGTTTACCACCGGCTACAGCGCCCTAGTCACCGATTTGTCCCCTCCGCGCCAGCGGGGAGAAATCATTGGCTACATGAGTCTCACCAATTCCATTGGTGTGGCCATCGGGCCGGCAGTTGGGGGATTTTTGCAGGAGTCAGCCGGATACCCGCCGCTGTTTCTGATGGCGGCGACTCTGGGAGCGCTGGCGCTGCTGTTTGTAAACCAGGTGAGGGAACCGGGCAGTTATACAGCCGGCGGGCCTGCGGGACAGAACGCCGCCAAAGAGGCAAGCGCCGCCAGCAGCGGTGGGTTTCCCGCCGGTTCCCCGCAGAGGGAAAAGTTCTGGCAGCTGTTGTGGAGCCCTCCCCTGCGGATTCCCACTTTGGTGATGCTGGCGGTCGGTCTGGTATTTGGCACCCTGAGTACCTACATGCCGCTGTTTATCAAGGAAACCGGGGTCAATTTAAATGCCGGTCTCTTCTACACCGCCGCTGCCGTGGCCAGTTTTAGTGCGCGACTGGTCACCGGTCGGGTGTCAGACCGCTACGGTCGGGGGGTGATGATCGCCTGCAGTCTGGTTGGGTACGCGGTGTCGATGGTGGTGCTGTGGGGGTCTAACAGTCGATCTGTTTTTTTGCTAGCCGCTCTGCTAGAAGGTGCCGCGTCCGGTGCGCTGATTCCGTCGGTCGTGGCCCTAGTTGCTGACCGCTGCGCCCCGCAACAGCGTGGCAGGTTTTTCTCCCTGTGCGTGGGCGGGTTTGACTTGGGGCTGGCGCTCGCCGGGCCCATCTTGGGGGCGATTGCCGAAGTCACCGGCTACAGGAATATGTTTGCCATTGCTGCCGGTTTGGCATTTTTGGCACTCATCCTCTTCGCCACCCAGTCCAGCAAAGACTTGGCCCACTCCCTGAGGTTCGCCACAGGTCGCGGCAAAGATATCTATGCCTTCGACAAGTCGTGAAAAAGCGGAAGTGCCCAGTGCTGGGTTAGGGACAATTCCCCACTCAACACTGGGCACTCTGTGAAACGGGCTAGGAGGGATTCGAACCCCCGACACCGTGGTCCGTAGCCACGTGCTCTAGTCCACTGAGCTACAAGCCCTGGTTGGAGCTGCCAGCGATTTGCTGTCTTCCGCTCACAGAAATTTATAGTAACACAGCCGAAAGAAAAAATGCAAGAACTTTTTTCAAATTCTTCAAATTTACCGGCTCAGGGTGGCTTGACCCACCTGGACGCCGCAGGCGAAGCCCGGATGGTGGACGTTTCCGCAAAGCTGGCCACTCACCGGCAGGCTGTAGCAGCCGGTCAGGTGCGGATGTCGGAGGCCACTTTCGAGGCCATCCAAGCCGGGAACGCGCCCAAAGGGGATGTTTTGGGAACGGCAAGGATTGCCGGCATCATGGCCGCCAAGCAGACGGCCCAGCTGATTCCCCTGTGCCATCCCTTGCCCCTGCATAAAGTAGAGGTGAGGCTGTTGGCTGACCCACTGCTTCCAGGATATCAGATCGAAGCCGAAGTTGTCACCAAGGCAGAAACCGGCGTGGAAATGGAAGCCCTGACAGCGGTTTCTGTGGCGGCGCTCACCCTCTACGACATGGCCAAAGCCTTAGACAAGTCCATCGAGATTGAATCGATTCGGCTGTTGAGCAAGACCGGCGGCAAGTCTGGGGATTACCGGCGTCAGGAATAGCTGGGGCGGGGTTTTAAGCGGGGGAGCACGGGAGCAAGGGTCGCGGGGGAGAGCTTACAGGGTGATGGTTCTGCTTGATTCACGCCCCAAGCCAACGAAAAAACCTGCCCCTGCAAGGGGTAAGGGCTTTAATTTCGGCAGTCCTAGAAAGCCCAACTTTTGCCCCGTCTTTCAAAAACCCTTGATTCTACCACTGTCTGGTTCTTGACCCCAGACAAACTCTTTGAAGTGAGAGAAAATCACCGGCACTAAAAACGGTAAGACAAATTAACAAAAAAACCTAACAAAAGCTGAGAACAGGTGTTATAATAAAAAAAGTTGAGCCAAAGGCAAGTCGAAATAGCAGGGTCGTGCCGGCACTGGGAAAAGCCAAACCCACCGGCATCATCAAGTCAGGAGTCAGGGGGAATTTCACATGGAACCAAACATCGGGGAAAATTTATTGGCCGTCCCGTTAGGCGGGACTCAGGAATTAGAGATTGGCTCCCAGTGGATACCCTCGGGAGCTGAGAGCGATTCAAGCAATTTATTGAACTTCCCTGAAGCGGATGAGGGGGCTTTCTTGTCCCCCAAGTTCAGAGAGCCCTCACTCCCCCAATACCGGCTTCCCCCTCTACTATCTATAGGTCTGGATTTACTGCCATCCAGTGACAGCGGTGCCAGCAACACCGACAATATAACCAATGACAGCACGCCTACCTTTGCGGCAGAGTTATTGACGGGTTCGCCTGTGGGGGTGGCGAAAGTGCAGCTGTACGCAAACGGGCAATTCGTAGGGGAAACAACAAGAAGAAATAGCACACAAATTACCTCAATTCCCCTGACAGATGGCCCACATGTCCTGCAGGCGAGGGCTTTAAATGTTGCCGGCAGTGTGCTGGCGTCCTCCGCACCACTAACTGTTACAATTGACACGGCTGCACCCTCTCTCTCCTTAACAGCGCCAATTGCCGGTTGGGCGCACAGTCCGACAGCGCGGCTGATTGGTTCAGCTAGCGATACAGGTGGGGGAGTTCCCAATATTAAATACTCCCTAGATGGCGGGAGTTCATCCCCAGTGCCGGTGAGTGCAGCGGGACAGTTTGACGCCGCGATTGCAGCGAATGGACTAGCGCTCGGCTCCCACAATGTTGGGGTTCAAGTAGTTGACAAAGCCGGCAACCAAACCTCACAGTCTGTAAATTTCTCTGTCACAGAAAACTTTTTAATCCGCAAGCAAGGGAGCAGCGGCTGGGCGGCGGAAACGGCAGACTCTATTATACTATCTGAGCGAGACAGTTTGCTGACAGAAACAGCAATTCTTATACAGTTAGGCCCAACTTCAGGCTCCCGCACCCTGGAATTTGAACTAGACGCTCGGTTTGACACGACCGACAAAACATCCCTGACTGAAGATAGGTTTCAGGTGTGGCTGGTGGATATGGCACGGGACTTAGAAACCCGGTTTCTTAAAGAAACCGGGTTTCTGAAGAGTAGTTCTTTCTCTTGCGGGGAATGAGGCTGAGTTTCCCCCAGGACTGGTGCGCTATAATGGGTTAAGGGTAAGCATTGACTTGACGGGTTTGCAAGAGATTCCCACCGGCTTTCTGCTGATGCGAATCATTAACGGCGACACGGATACCGGCAGTGTTGTCTCGGTGAAGAACTTGACAGATACGACAGCTCCGGAAGGGGTTGCCAGTCCGATTTTTCCAGTACAGGAGAAGAAGGCTACAATAGAGCCGGCACTGAATATAAGCAATCTCACTCAAACACAGGATCTTGAGGTGAATTTGAGCGATGTGCGCCTGAACTCTGCTACGGGAGAATATACAGCTTCTTTGCAAGTTCTCAATAATGGCCCGGCTACGAGTCGCAAT
>JALOOK010000082.1 GCA_025454445.1 Oscillatoria sp. Prado101
GAGTCCGACTTCCGCCGAGCGCTTTGGGTGAGCGGCGATCCCCTGCAGCTGCAGCGCGTCTTTGCCAACTTGCTGACCAACAGCATCAACCACTCCCCTCGCGGCGGTAAAGTAGAAGTAGTCTTGGAGTCCCAGTCTGCCTGTCAGGTGGTCACGGTTCTCGATCAGGGCCCGGGAATGACCGCTGACGAACTGCCTCACTTGTTCGAGCGGTTCTATCAAGGGCACAGCAACCGCCACGCCAAAGGCTCTGGGCTGGGACTGTATTTGACGCGACAGATTGTTGAAGCCCACGGCGGTACAATTTGGGCAGACAATCGCTCACCCCACGGGGCGCTGTTTGCCTTTAAACTGCCGGCTTGCCTTCCTCAATCCTGAGTCCTCTATGCGATGATGCCCCATTCCCGATGCCCACATTGCGAATTTTGCTGGTTGAAGATGATGAGCTATTTCGCCTGGGGCTCTCAACGCGGTTGCAGCGGGAGAGCGGTTTGGAAGTTGTCGCCGAGGCGGAAGATGGCGAGAGTGCAGTTGAATTGACCAATCAATACCTGCCAGATGTCGTCTTGCTGGATGTGGGACTGCCAGGGATTGGCGGTATTGAAGCGTGCCGGCAAATCAAAGAGCGCCACCCAAACATTGCGGTTCTGGTTTTAACCTCTCACTCCCAAAAATCTCTGATTGAGCGGCTGATTGAAGCCGGCGCTCAAGGCTATTGCCTGAAAGGAATTGCTGCAGAAACTTTGGTTTTGGCGATTCGTTCCGTGGCTGCCGGTGCTTCTTGGTGGGACAGAGCAGCCACGGCGGAAATCCGGGCGGCTTTTGCTTTTGCCGAAAGCGAGCAGGCTGTCTCAAAACCGGCACAGACGCCAGAAAATCAGCTCACCAAGCGCGAGCAAGAAATCCTGGCGCTGGTGGCTCAAGGCAAAAGCAATCAAGAAATCGCCCAACAGCTCTACATCGCCCCCGGAACGGTGCGCGTTCACGTCCACGCCATTTTGCAAAAGCTGGAAGTCCGCGACCGCACTCAAGCTGCAGTTCTGGCTCTCCAGAAAGGAATTATTAATAGTGAAATTCTGGTGCAATAATATCGGAGTAACTGGGGGCTGATCAGCCATCGTTGCGCAACAATTCTCAAAAAATACCGCAGATTAAATACCTTTAATTTTCCCGCGTTTCCGCAGCGGGACTTGCACCTGCGTTCAGAAAGTTTGCCGCTCGGACTGTCGCCGCAACTGGAGCGGGCGATGCGCTGCTGGAACGGTTGGGGAATCAGCGAAACGGGGGGAGTGGAGGCAGCCACCGGCAGCGCGACGAGGGAAGTGAGGCGCTGGAAAAGTATGAAGGGGAAGGAGAATGATCAGGGAAAAAGTTCGGGGTGCAATTACAGCCTGCAGCACAAAAACAGTGGGAGCCGGTATTGAAATGTTCCGCCCGGGCGGCAATGTTTTTGATGCCGCAGCGCTCGCCGGCAGTCCACTTGGCGAGCGCCGGTGTGGCTCTCAAAAATTTCCAATGTTGCTGTTTCAACCTGCTGCTACCGATTCGGCTCGCTTATAGAAAAGGGGCGCACTTATTATTGAGAAGAATATCCGCCTACTTATAGCGCGTGATCTGGCTGTCGTATTTGTTTTTTAGAAATTGTTTTTCCCAGGCTTCTAAACTTAAGTAAGGCTGCCTGTCTATGTCATTAATAGGATTGCCGGCCAATTGCAAAACCGGAGGGTTTGAACCCTGAACGCTTATACCCGTCAGTTTTTCTAAAAATGCGTGGGGCTGTCTGGCATATCGCTTAGCATCTTCTGGTGTTAGAGAGAAAAGCGTGTTATTCGCGTTGCAGCCCGATTCATAATTTTTCACAAAACAAATCACTGTTTCGCGGTTGACGCGCCCCATCGTAAGCAGTAAGTTGTTCAAGTTCCCCCCCTGCTGTTTCACCGCATCATTCATGCGTTGCGAAAGGGTATTGCAGGCTTGATCAGGGGGCAATTTGCCGCCAAAATTTTCGCGGCTCCACAGAAAGAGAGCCGCTGTTTTGTCCGCTTTTTCCACTAGAGTAATATAGCGGTTCGTTCCATAGGGAACGCACTTAAAGATTGTGGCTTCAGATTGAATAGGCGTCAGGCTGGCAGGAGGGATGAATTGTTGGCCCCAAGCAGGAGACGCCCCTGAGACAGTAACGGCCAGAGTAGTTAATAAAATACTAGCAGTTAACGTAGATTGCATCAAGGGGGGGAGGAAGTTATTTTTGGTTGCCAGCCGATCTATAATGTTGTCGTTTAAAAACGCCGAGTGTTCCTCGCTCGTCCCCGTGGCGGTGTCACCGGCAGCGGGCAACCGCACCCCTGGCGTGCTACCTCCCTTATCCGACAGGTATTGCCAGATCTGAACACCTGGGGCGCTCTCGCTCCCACGCCCCAAAACACCCTCTAAAAATCCCCAAAATACATTTGTTGTGGCGGGGAGTTTGTCAGTTGGGGCGCTCAATTCTCTATTTCACCCCGGTTTATTAGTGAAAATACGGGAGCTTCTTCATATCTTGTCACAAGAAGCCAAAATCCTTAAAAATAAAGACTTTCTCACACCTGCCGAACTCCGCAGTTAGAGCCAAGACTGCGCCTGTCGGTGAGCCGCCACCTCCCTCCTGCTGCTTATTTGATGGCCTATATTGGCACAGATAGTGGCACAAGGCAACCGAGATATTCCCGAACTTTACGGCTCGACTCTAAATATTAGAAATATTGGAAACCGCTGGCAGGGTGCCTTGCGCTCCACCCCCCAGTTCGCCCGCTGGCTCGGCAGGGGTGGGTTTACAGATCGCAGACGACTTGCAAAAATCATTTGGTAGTGGGGACTTTCGGCGTGCCGGTGCGAAGGGATGCCGGTTGGGATTTTTCAACCCTTTTATCATCTTCATTAGCTATCGCTCAATTCCTCTAGCCAGCGGGTTTTTTCCTAATGTTGAGAAACCCGGTTTCCTTAAGACACCGGGTTTCTCAAACCAAACGCGCTTGCAGGGATTGTTATTAACGCACCCCACCCCTGATTTAAAATATTAATCTAAATAAAATAGCGGCCCAAAGCGAAGCGACCGGCTCGCCTCGCTCAGTAAAGGACTGACAGTCACCGGTACTCTCAATCGACCACCTTCAGCAATCCCTGTTGCAGGGCGTTAAATACTCGGTTTGATCGGCGCGGGTAATTTTGCGAGAAGAAAATATCCGCTCAATAATCCGGTCTAAGGTATCTGGGTGTAGATGCTCTTGCGCTTGAATCATAATTTTTTAACACTTCTCGTCTTCTTCCACTTATTTTAATCAACAACGCCATGCCTCTGATGTGATCTTTGCAATCACCAGTTGTGATCTTTCTCACTGAAAGGGAGTCCCTTAAGCCCTTAATCTCCAGCGCCCTTCGCCCCACCCCAAACACTTTACCTGATTTACGTTAAAATCCTTATTATAAATCTCAGGGTTTTCCGCACAGCCGCCCGCACAAGGGATAAGGATAAAACCTCGTTAATCCGTGTGTCCCGTGCTTGTCCGCGTCGTGCTGCCCAACCCTTACAAGGAGCGAAATTTAGATAACTAATTTAAAGGATTTTATTTAATTTTATCCGGCGGGCTGACGGCTGGCCCTGCCGTTGCCATTTTAACCCAGGCGGCGACAGGTAAACGTATTATTTGATACAATCATGGGGATTACTCTAAAAAAACATTTTAGGGCAAGAGCTGGCGATGGAGAGCGATTGTCGCTCTAACAGATAAATCTTCTGCCAAACCGACTCTGGACTTCAGCTAATATCTAAAATCGGCAAATGTCAAATCATTAGAATATAAAATTACGGTGATAAATTATGCCTAATCGCACCTACGCCATTATCGGCACCGGCGCAGTCGGCGGTTTTTACGGAGCCCGCTTGCAGCAAGCCGGTGCTCAAGTCCACTTCCTGCTGCGCAGCGATTGCCAACAAGTCCGCCAAAATGGCCTGTTCGTCGAGTCCCCAAACGGCGACATCACCCTAAAAGTAAACGCCTACGAGCACCCCAGCGATTTGCCCAAATGCGATGTCGCAGTGGTGGCGCTGAAAACCACCCACAATCACCAACTACCGGAACTATTACCACCGGCACTCAAAGACACCGGCGTTGTCCTGGTGCTGCAAAATGGCCTGGGCAGCGAAGAAGACGTGGCCAAAATCGCCGGCGCGGAACGAGTGATGGGCGGGCTGTGCTTTATTTGCTCCAATAAAATTGGCCCCGGTCACATCCGCCACCTGGACTATGGCTACATCACCCTCGGCGAATACGCCCCTGACTATCGCCCCTGCGGCGTCACCGAGCGCATGCGCCTGATTGCCAGCGACTTCCAGCGCGCCGGCATCCCAGTCAATCTAGCGGAAGACCTGCTTTTGGCTCGATGGGAGAAACTCGTGTGGAACATCCCCTACAACGGGCTTTCTGTCGTTCTCGACGCCCGGACAGACGAACTAATGGCTAACCCCGACACCCGCACCCTAGTTGAGGAGCTGATGCGGGAGGTGCTTGCCGGTGCGGCGGCGTGCAATCGCACCATCCCCGACAGTTTTGTGCAAAAAATGCTCGACCACACTGATAAGATGACCCCTTACCGAACCAGCATGAAGCTCGATTTCGACACCGGGCGTCCCCTGGAAGTGGAGGCGATATTCGGCAATCCCCTGCGTGCGGCGATGCGTGCCGGTGCGCAATTGCCACAAATCGCCACCCTCTACCGGCAGCTAAAATTCCTCGACGCCCGCAATTGCCGGTAATAGAAACCGGGTTTCTTACAGAAACCCGGTTTCTGGCCCCTCCCAGGTAGCTTTCCCTCCGGGAGCGCACCCCACTGCACAAGCACTTGTAGGGTGCGTTCCCAGGGGGAACGCTACTTTTCTACAGCTATAGCGTTTCTCATCCGAGGTGAGGTACTGAGAAACCCGGTTTCGTCAAAGTTACCGGGTTTCTGGGCAATAGTTCATCCAGCTGAGAACCGCTATAAGACAAAAATCGCTATAACCGAGGAAGTCGCTCAGAAAATTCACATGGACAACCAGCAACAGCTGCTAAATTTTGCCGAATCCTATCTTCGGGAATCGGTCGCCCCCCGCGCCGCCGAAATTGACAGTGACCCGCCGGCGCTGTTTGAGGCTCTCAAAGGACTCGGCGAGCGCTCTCTCCTGGCGCTGCGGCTGCCAAAAATCTGGGGCGGACAGGAATTTGCAGAGAAGACTTTCGGCACTTTTCAGGAAATTGTGGCGAGATATTCCGGTGCTTTGGCGTTTTTGCAAACCCAGCACCAGAGTGCCGGCAATATGCTGGCTGTTAGTGAGAATGAATCCCTGAAACAGGAATATCTCCCCTCTCTATCCACCGGCAAGCGGTTGCTGGGTGTGGGCTTTTCCCAGTTGCGGCGGTTGGGCGAGCCGGTGCTGAAGGCGCTGCCGGTTGCCGGCGGGTACGAGCTGCACGGTTTTGTGCCGTGGGTGACGGGTTTTGGCTGCTTTCAGGAGTTTATTGTCGCAGCGGTGCTCCCATCAGGTGGCGCTGTCTATGGGGTGGTGCCTTTTGTTGAGACACATAACTGTGCCGGTGGGAGCATCTCGTTCAGCGAGCCGGCAATCTTGGCGGCGATGACTTCTACTAATACGGTGACAGCGCATCTGAGCGAGTGGTTTTTGCCTGAAGAGCGGGTGGTTTTCCTCAAACCTGCCGGCTGGATTCACGAAAATGACAAAAAGAACGTGCGCAATGCCGCTTTTTTTGCCCTCGGCTGCGCGAGAGCCGGTCTGGATATTGTGGGAGATGCCGGCAATAGGAAGCAGCTGCCATTTATTGTCACAGCATTTGACGCCCTGAACCGGGAACTGAATAGCTGCAGGGAAGCAATATTAGAAGATAGCCGGCAAGACGGGCTGCAATTGCGGGCGTGGGCAATTGATTTAGCCGGCAGATGCGCGATGGCTGCTGTGACTGTTTCCAGCGGTGCGGCTAATTACAAGCATCACGCCGCGCAGCGAGTCTATCGGGAGGCGCTGGTGTTTGCGGTTGCCGGTCAAACCACCGCACTGATGGAAGCTACGCTCAACCGGCTCGTGCGGAATGTGTGACAGGGGCATGGGGCATCACGCATGCATGGCATCATCGCATTGGGCAACACTATTGCTGCTAATATCGAGGCGATTAGTTGTAGGGTGCGTTCCGCCTGACCGCACTCTTTATTTATGCGCTATAATTGATAAGGCGGAACGCACCCCCCTGTCCCCTGTCCCCAACCCATCCCGACGTAGGACAGGCGTCCCGCCTGTCCCCTGTCCATCATTTCCCCGCACCGCTCAGCATAAAGTGAGTCAGACTGTCAATCATCCGCTCCTTATCCAGCGGTATAATCTCTTTCCCGTGCAGAATCTCTTGAATGATAATAAACTGAACCACAGACCCCAGGAAAATCCGCGCCGCCGCCTCTGGATCGGGAATATTCAATTCAGGATGAGAAGCCAAATATTGAATCAATTTCTCCAGCACGGGTAGAGTAATGTGGCGGATAAAAATCTTCGCCAAGTTGGGAAAGCGCCCCGACTCCGCAATGATCATTCGCATAAAGGTGATATGCTCCGCATCCTCCGCGACCTGATTCAGCAAAGTCTCCGCTAACTGTCGCAACACGATTTTGGCTTCCCCAGCCGGCGACGCAATGTCCAGCAGAATTTTAAACCGCTTTTTGGCCAGTCCCTCCACCAAAGCCGCGAACAGCCCTTCTTTGTCTCCAAAGTGGCTGTAAACCGTGGCTTTGGAGACTCCCGCCGCCGCCGCCACCCGATCCATGCTCGTGCCGGCATAGCCGTGGGCCAAAAACTCCTGCATGGCCCCTTTCAGGATTTGCTCCACCTTCTCACCGGCACTCTCGCTGACGCTACTGCTCTTTGCTCGTGCCATATCTTGGCCCTCCCCAGCCAAATATAAAATTTTCTTCTCGCCCTTGACGTTTCTATACTAACCAGTTTAGTATAGTAAATGAAGAAAACTACACGGTTTAGTGTTATACGCCGGCAGGCAGGAGGGACAGGATGCTGAACTTAACAGTAGGGCGGTTGTCATCCGAGGGGGCGAATACGCCAGCAAGCGCGGGAAGTCGCCGTTTCAGTGTGATGACAGTGGCGCTGGCGACAGCGGCGACGCTGATAGCCGGTGGCGTGACGGCTTACAGCTTCAGCCAGTTGCGGTCAAATGCTGCGGTGGAGACAGCGCCCGAAATTCCCAGAGTGACGGCGGTGACAGCCTTGGGGCGGTTGGAGCCGCAAGGAGAAGTGATTAAACTCTCCGCTCCCGCCTCCGCAGAAGGAAGCCGAGTTGACCAACTGCTGGTCAAAGAGGGGGATACGGTGAAAGCCGGTCAGCCCATAGCCGTGCTCGACAGCCGAGATCGCCTGCAAGCCGCCGCCGAAGAGGCGCAGGAGCGCGTGGGAGTGGCCAAGGCCAATCTCGACCGGGTTTTGGCGGGGGCGAAAGCCGGTGAAATCCAAGCGCAAAAAGCAACAGTCGCCCGCCTAGAAGCCGAGCGGAAAAACGAGATTGAAGCGCAAAAAGCGACAATCGCCCGCCTAGAAGCCGAGCGCAAAGGCGAAATCGAAGCGCAACAAGCCGAGATCGCCCGGCTCGAAGCGGAACTCCAGGGAGATACCAGCGCTCAAGAAGCAACCATCGCCCGACTGGAAGCCGAACTGCGCAACGCCGAAAGCGAATCCAAGCGCTACGAATACCTTCTGGAAAACGGAGCGGTTTCTGCTTCCGCCGGCGACAGCCGGCGCTTAACCCTAGCCGCCGCGCAAGAGAGACTCAACGAGGCGCGGGCGAACTTGAAACGCACCAAGTCAGCACAAGCAGAGCAACTGAAAGAAGCGCGGGCGAATTTGCAGAAGATTACCTCAACACAGGCAGAGCAACTGGAAGAAGCGCAGGCAAATCTAGATAAAATTATAGCAGGAAAAGCAGAGCAAGTCAACGAAGCCAAAGCCACCTTAGAGCGGATTGAGGAAGTGCGCCCCGAAGACGTGCGGGCGTCGGAAGCCGAGCTGAAACAAGCGCAAGCCGCCCTCAAAACAGCGCTGGCAAATTTGGAAAAAGCTTATGTGAAAGCGCCCCGCGACGCACAAGTCCTCAAGATTCACACTCGCCCCGGCGAATTGATTGCGCCCGAAGGGATTGCGGAACTGGGAGACACCAGCCAGATGTATGCGGTAGCAGAGGTTTATGAAAGCGACGTCAGCAAAGTGCGCCTCAACCAGCCGGTGCGGGTGACGAACGATTCCCTGGGGGGAGAATTGCGAGGAACCGTGGAGCGGATTGGGCTGCTGGTGAAAAAGCAGAATGTCATCAATACCGACCCCTCTGCTAATATTGACTCTAGAGTGGTAGAAGTGCGAGTGCGGTTGGATGCTGACTCCAGCAAGAAAGTTGCCGGTTTAACCAATCTTCAAGTGAAAGTGCAGATTGAACTATGATAAAACTCCTTGAACGGCTTCGGCGCAGAACCCCCCTGGGATGGCTGCAGCTCTCTCGCGAAAAAAGTCGCCTGTTAGTGGCGGTGTCAGGCGTTGCTTTTGCCGACATCCTGATGATGATGCAGCTCGGTTTCCAAGCCTCATTATATGACAGCAACACCCGACTGCACCAAAACTTTCAAGCCGATATTGTATTAATCAGCCCTCAAGCCCGATACCTGCTGAGGATGTCAAGTTTTCCGCGCCGCCGGCTGTACCAGGCAATGAGCGTGTCTGGGGTGAAGTCAGCCGAAGCGGTGTATGTGAATAGCGCCACCTGGAAGAACCCGCAAACTCAGCGCGAGAATGTGATTCTCATTGCAGGGTTCAATCCCGACAAGCCGGCGTTCAACTTGCCAGAAGTCACCCAGAATTTAAGCCTTCTCAAGCTCCCCGATACGGTATTTTTCGACCGCGCCTCCAAAGGAGACTACCAGGAGGTCATTCCTAAAATACTAGCCGGCAAACCCGTGACCACAGAGCTAGAGCGGCGCACAGTGACCATCAGCGGATTATACCGGATAGGGGCTTCTTTCGGCGCGGATGGCAGCCTGATGACGAGCGAGCAAAACTTTCTGCTATTATTTCCCAAGCGGGACGCTGGAAGTGTCAGCATCGGCGCGATTCAGCTGGAACCGGGTTACGAGCCGGTCGCTGTTCAAAAAGTCTTGCAATCTATTTTACCCGATGATGTTAAAGTTTTAACCAAACAAGAATTTATAGACTTTGAGAAAGATTACTGGTCGAAGAGCACCCCCATCGGCTTCGTATTCGGGTTAGGTGTGGTGATGGGGTTCGTGGTGGGCGTGATCATTGTTTATCAAGTCCTCTCCACCGACGTCAGCGATCACTTGGGAGAGTACGCCACATTCAAAGCAATGGGCTACCGGCACCTCTATTTTATGGGCGTGGTGCTGGAAGAGGCGATAATTTTGGCAGCGCTCGGCTTTATCCCCGGAGTTGCTGTGTCCGCCGTCCTCTACAATTTGACTCGCAGGGCGACGAATCTCCCCATATATCTTACCCTTGCCAGATCGTTTACCGTGCTAGTGCTAACTATTGTGATGTGCGTGATTTCGGGCGGTATTGCCACTCGCAAATTGCAAAAAGCTGACCCAGCGGATATGTTTTAAAACCGCCAAGACGCCAAGGACGCCTAGGAATTAGCGAGAGGTCTTTTCCTGATAGCCAGATAGCTCTCGCCACCGTAAAAACTGACATCTCATCCTCTCTTGGCGCACAGGCGCGTCGGGCGCGGTTCATTCATAAAACCCTGCATCCTACGACTGATTGAAAGGTAAAATAAAATGACTGACGGCGCTGCGATAGACATCAAAAATCTCAGTCAATATTTCGGGCAAGGTCAGCTGCGCAAGCAGGTGCTTTTTGACATTACGTTGCAGATTAAAAGCGGTGAAATTGTGATTTTAACCGGCCCCTCCGGTTCTGGCAAGACAACCCTCCTCACCTTAATAGGAGGACTGCGCTCGGCGCAGGAGGGAAGTCTGCAGGTGTTGGGCAGAGAAATGTGCGGCGCTTCCCCAGATGATTTAGTCAGAGCGCGGCGCAGTATTGGCTATATTTTCCAAGCGCACAATTTGCACAAAAGCCTGACAGCTTTGCAGAACGTGCGAATGGGGCTGGAGCTGCACGAGCAGTATTCTGTCGCAGACATGCAGCGCAAGTCAGCGGAAATGCTGGAACATGTGGGTTTGGGGAACCGGATAAATTACTATCCAGACGACTTATCTGGCGGGCAAAAACAGCGGGTGGCGATTGCGCGGGCGCTGGTGAGTCACCCCAAAATTGTCTTGGCGGACGAACCGACGGCTGCTCTTGACAGTAAATCGGGGCGCGATGTGGTGAACCTGATGCAAAAACTTGCCAAGGAGCAGGGCTGTACAATTCTCATGGTAACTCACGACAACCGGATTTTAGATGTGGCTGACCGCATTATTCACATGGAAGACGGAAAGTTATCTAATGGTTTTGAGGAGCCGCAACAATCTCTCTCCCACTAAGATAAGATTTATAAAGTAATTGTTAAGCGGGGTTACAGAAACCGGGTTTCTTGAAGAAACCCGGTTTCTATCGTCTCCCACCGGCCAGAAACCCGGTTTCTTTAAGAAACCGGGTTTCTTGATATAATTTAATAGTTCAGCACCTTATTATTGCAAGCCTTGATGAATGCCAGCAAAAAGGTAGCCGCTGTCACCGGCGCTAATCGGGGACTAGGATTTGAGACGTGCCGGCAACTCGCCCGCTTGGGAATCCAGGTTGTTTTCACCAGCCGCGATCCGTCGAAAGGCCAAGCCGCCGCCGGCAAGCTGCACGAAGAAGGGTTGCCGGTGGTTTATCACCCGCTCGATGTCACCCGCTTTGAAAGTATCGAGCATCTGGCGCAATTCGTGCGTTGCTGAGTTCGGGCGTTTAGATATACTGGTTAACAACGCCGGCATCTTGCCAGATCCCATCGATTCAAAAGCCGCTAGTGTCTTCAACGCCAAGGTGGAGACGCTGCGCACTGCGATGGAGACGAATGTCTGCGGACCGTTGCTGCTTTGCCAAGCGCTAATTCCGCTGATGAAAGAGCGCAATTACGGGCGGGTGGTCAATCTCTCTTCTGGCATGGGCCAGCTTTCGGACATGAATGGCGGCTATCCAGCCTACCGGATGTCGAAAGCCTCTCTCAATGTCCTGACGCGGATTCTGGCGGATGAACTCAAAGGCACTAATATCTTAGTGAATTCCCTGTGTCCGGGCTGGGTGAAAACCGATATGGGTGGCCCAAGTGCCCCGCTCACCCCAGAGCAAGGTGTGGAAACGATTGTCTGGCTGGCCACTCTGCCCGACGGCGGGCCAGCAGGCGGTTTCTTCCGCAACAAGAAGCCTATCCCCTGGTAGCGCTCCCATCTCCGCCACCGCAGCCATTTCGCTTGAGTGTATAGCCGGATTTTGTCTAATTTAGACTGGAGGCCCAAGACTGAAGTGTTTACCAGATATAGAGAAACTGGAAAAGGTTTAGCTAGATTTTTTTACATTACCGGATAAAGACTCTGTTTTTCGATGTTCGAGTTCCCCTCCCAGAAAACCATTACCTACTCGCGGGTTATCCACCTGAGCCATCTGATCGACCGGCAGATCCCCTTATGGCCCGGTGACCCGCCGGTGGAGTTCGAGCCGGCAGCCGAGCTAAACAGGGATGGCTATTACCTGCGGCGCTTTTCGATGGGCGAGCACAGCGCCACCCACATGAATGCGCCCAACAGCTTTCACGCGGAAGGTGCGGGGATTGACGCCTACCCCGCCGAGTCGCTGGTGGTACCGGCAGTGGTGGTGGATATCCGCGCTCGCGCCGGTGCCAGTCCGGATTTTGCCCTCACCCCAGCTGACGTTTTGCAGTGGGAGCGAGAATACGGGCAGATTCCCACCGGCACTGTGGTGCTGCTGTATACCGGCTGGCAGGAAAAATGGCCAAACCCTGATGCGTTTCTCAACGGGGGGCGGTTTCCGGGATTTGCCGGTGAGACAGCGAGATTCCTGCTCGACGAGCGGGGGATTGCCGGTGTGGGGACAGACACGCATGGCGTGGACGGTTGCGACGCCACCTTTGCCACCAACCGGCTGGTGCTGGAACGCGGGGGGATTGTGCTGGAAAATCTCACCAATTTGCATCAGTTGCCCAGCACCGGCACCACTTTGGCGATCGGCATCCTGCGCCTGCGGGGCGGTTCAGGATCGCCTGCCGGCGTGATAGCATTTGTGCCGTGAAGAACCCCACCCCCCAACCCCCTCCCCGCACGCGGGGAGGGGGAGCAAGATATTGCCCTCGTTCCCAGGCTCTCTCGGGAACGCGACGCTCTTTGGCTCTGCCTCCTTTGTGCAACAAGCAGCATTATTAGCCTAACAGCTGAGGATTTTCTCTCTGGCTGAAAAGGCGTTGCAGCCGTTTTTTTCAATCCGGGCATCCGGGCATCCGGGCATCCGGGCATCCGGGCATCCGGGCATCCGGGCATCCAAAATCTAGGGTTTCTCATATTAGTGAGGTACTGAGAAACCCGGTTTCTTTAAGAAACCGGGTTTCTGGGTCATAGTTCATCCAACTGAGAAACGCTATATCTGGGGTTAGCTTCTCTAGCGCTTTGCCAGTTGGGGAGTGCGCCCCTGCATGCCGGTCATCAGCCGCAAGGCAAAGACTCTCACCGGCCCAATGTTGCGCAGCACCCACAAACCCAGCCGGCGAATGGCTACCAGGGGCAGCCAACTGTTAGAAAACAGCCGGTCGAGGAAATCGGTAAATCCGAGAATTGTCAGGTTTTCCAGTTTCCGCCAGCGCTCGTAACCGGCAAGCACCGGCACAGAGCCGATATCAAGACCTTGCCGATGGGCGTCTCCGAGCACTTGGGCGAGCGCCGCCGCATCCCGGATGCCCAAATTCAGCCCCTGTCCGCCGACGGGATGGCAGCAGTGAGCGGCGTCGCCAATCAGGGCGAGGCGCGGGAGGACGTAGCGCTCGCTTTGCATCAGCTGGACTTGGAACATCAGCCGCTTGCCTTCCAATTCCAGACGCCCCATCTGGGTGCCATACCGGCGCGTCAGTTCCGCCAGGAATTGCTCGTCGTCGAGTTCAAAGAGGGCTTTGGCTTCCTCGTGAGGGGCTGTCCAGACGATATTGCAGCGGTTGTCGGGCAGGGGGAGGATGGCAAACGGGCCACTGGGCCAGAAGCGCTCGTAGGCGATGTTATTGTGGGGTTTTTCCGGTTTAATGCGGGTGGTGATGCAGGATTGCCAGTATTTCCAGCCGCGAGTGCGGATGCCGGCGGCTTGGCGGACGGGCGAGCGGGCTCCGTCGGCGGCGACGATCAGCCGGCTGCGGACTTTGCGCGTCTCGCCATCCAGCTTGACTTGTATCTCGACGGCATCGGGCTGGCAGTCCACGCTGGCGACCTCAGCGGGGCACAGCCAGGTGATATTGGGGCATTCGCTGAGAAACTCCTGCAATGCCGGCTGGATGGCGCGATGCTCGCCGACATAGCCGAGGGCGTCTGTGCCCAAGTCTGCCGGTTGGAATTGCACCACACCGGCACAATCGGCATCGGAGAGGCGAATTTGGGTGAAGGTGGCGATCTTGGGCAGGATTTTGTCCCAGACGCCGATTCCCTGAAAAATGCGGCTTGAAAGCAGGGAAACCGCGTAAACTTGCTGTTTGGAGGCGGCGGCGGCTTGGGTTTGGGCCTCGATGAGGGTGACTTTCAGGCCGGAATTTTTTAAGGCGGCGGCGAGGGTTGCACCGGCAATGCCGGCACCGACGATCGCAACGTCACAGTCGAACCCCCGTTCGGGTGCCGGTGTTTGGGGGAGCTCAGATGGGCGAACGAGTTCCTGCAGTGGCATTGTTAAGGGAGTTTGTCAAAGGGATAGGAATATATACCTTTGATTATTTTGCCGCAAATCCTTGGGGAGGGGTAGGGGGCGCGACAGGGATTTAAAGGCGGGTGCGGGGATGGAGGGGGTGCCGGTGTCTGTACCTCCGACGCCGGGTGTAGCTGTGCGGATTTCATTGCAGCGGACAGCTGTCCCGCACTGTACAATGAATGAAAAGGCTATCTTTTGCGACTTTTATAAGCTGACTCCAATGGAAATTGCGCCCAATATTGTTACAGATGCCAGCATCCATCACGGTGCGCCGGTGATTGCCGGAACGCGAGTTCCTGTGTCTATTGCGATTGGTTCGCTGGCGGGGGGGATGAGTTTGGAAGAGGTGATGGCGGAGTATGAGCTGACGAAAGAGCAGGTGGAAGCGGCGCTCGCTTATGCTGCCCTCCTTGTGGCGCAAACAGCGGCAGTGCCCTTGGGAGGAGGTTGAGGCT
>JALOOK010000509.1 GCA_025454445.1 Oscillatoria sp. Prado101
AAATCGCACCGGCAGACCTGTCGGGATTAATTTCAATCGCCAAATCTACCCACTCAGAATTGAGCAAAGGCTTGACAAATAATTCTGGGTGCAGCGCTTTCCAAAAAAACTTGACAAATTGCTCAATTTCTGCATCGCTCATCCCCGACTTTCCCGCCGCCATCATCTGGTGTTCCGCCTGTTTGCGCCACTGCAGGGAAAGACGGTAATCTGCAGGATAGAGTACGATCAGCCGGTCTAAGCGCTCCCACAGTGGCAAATAGTCGCGCAGTTTGACATTCATATCGCGGGCAAAAGCGCGGTCAGCCGGTGTGACAATCGGTGCCGGTGCCGAGTCAAAGACAGCGGGGTCAATCGGGCGCACTCCGACAAACCACCCCTCAAACAGCACAATATCGGCTCGTTCCACGATTTCTGGCGCAGTTCTGTCACCGGCACCCCCAAAAGCGGACTTGTCAAAGCGGGGAACTCGCACCGGCACCCCTGAAGATCGGCGCAGGTTGTCGAGAACCTCAATTCCCAAGTCAACATCATGGGTTCCCGGTGGTCCGCGCCATATCAAACGGGGGTCGGCTTGTCTGAGAAGCTGCCGGTCGCTATAAGTTTTGTAGAGGTCATCGAGCGACAAACTGAGCGTGCGGTATCCCAAATGGCTTAAAATCAGGCTGAGGACAGATGCCAGCGTTGTTTTGCCGGTGCCCTGAACTCCTAATATTCCCTGAATCAGGGGGCGTCCCAGAACTTGCCGGTATTGCGCCACCCGCACCGCCAATGGCAGCCACAAGTTCCACAGGGTTTGGATTCTCAAAGATGAAGGAATTTTGCCTTCTAAATCGGCTGCATTTAAGGCGCAGATAGACTGGAAAAGAGAAGCTCGCTCCCCGATGACTTGAGACACATTCTCTGCAGTGATGCCGAAAGCGCCAGATCGCCGATCGTCAGCTAGCTCTATGGCTTCCAGCTGTTGCCAGATAGGAGCGGGCAGGTGGCGGCGAGCTGCTAAGTCTTCTAGAATGCCATCATAAGATGGGCCTGACTGTTGCATGGGATCAGGAGTTGAGTTTAAAGGCTTCCAAAAACAGGCTGTAGGTGACGCCAATTTTAAGCGCATTGAGCGCCTCTCCCAGCAGCGACTGGGCCAATTGCCGGTTCCCGTAAACAATCCGGCTGATCAGCTCGACCGCCACCGTCAAGATAGCGGCTGAGCTAATATCCCAGTAAGCTCTCTGTCCGGCTAAGCTAGAAACAGCAGGCCCGAGGAATGTACCGAAAAGCAAACTGAGCGCCAGCAGCGACAGACGCCGCCAGGGATTGCGCAAAGCTCGCTCAAACTGCTCTGTGGTGACAGCGACAAGGGTGTTGAGACGGGTGTTTTGCATGTATAGTTGGCAAGTCAGGTGAAATGGAAACAGCACCCACGGGGGTATAAAACATTTCCATGTTTAGGATACCCTGCGCGGCAGGCAGTATCTTTTAAGGATTTTGATTAGGAAAAGCCGGCTACAGCGCTGGTTAATCCTACAGTTGTAAGTTTTGTTAGGGGGGTGCGGGGGTACCCGATTAAGATTTATGAAAGTGAGCGCATACAAGGTATTATTGGGAGTTATAGCACTCCTGGGACTAGCAGCAGGCTCGCGGCCTGCAATTGCCGCAACTGGTGCGACGGCATCGGCAGCAGGGGTGCTGCCGGCAGAAGTGTCTCCCCTTTCCCCGGAACCGAGTGGCGTTGCTGTGCCAGCCCCACAGCCACCGCTGCCGGTGTTCACCGACGCCATGCCGGGAGTCCCGGAGCGCCGGGGACAGAAGCCGGCGGGGGCATCTGGCACCACCGGCAAACTGCGTGCGGGCAATCGCACTGAACATCCCGTGCGGCTGGTGTTTTTGGGACGGAAGTCCGGGTCGAGTTCCTATGGGGAGCCGGCCCACTGGGATTTTGCCCCCTTTGAAGGGGGCAGCCAGGGGCTGATTCTGTCACTGCCACAAGCAGAGCTGGCCCTGAAACCGGGAGATATTTTAGTTGCTTTCGCCCAGGATGGCTCCCGCTATTACTGGGGTCCCTATGTGGTAGGGCAGACGAAGGTGCCGGTGTGGAACCCCGGAGGCAAAGAATGGCAGCTGGTTGTGCAGCCCCGCCCTTGAAACGGCGTTGCACAAGGCCCGACATGTCGCGTCCGTACAAATGGTGTGGTTATGCCAAAAGAAACTAAAATTCCCTCTTGTTCCCCTCCCTCAATTGCAGGGGTTGGGGTGCCTGGTTCTTGATCCTATGTGTGCGACGCGAAAAATTATCCCCTGATATTTAAAAAGCTACGCCTCACCACCACAGACGGTTCATGAAGCTTAGGTTTGACCGCATCCTCACATATCTGAGGAACTCTCAGGACAAAAGCTCAACTTGGCTGATCGCCCTATCTGTCCTGTGGTTGCTCTTGATTGGCTGGCTGGCTTTTTTGTGGAATTTGGGCAGTACCGGCTTGGTTGACGAGACGGAGCCGCTGTTTGCCGAAGCCGCCCGCCAAATGACAGTGACTGACGACTGGATTACGCCGTATTTCAATGGCATGACTCGCTTCGACAAGCCGCCACTGATTTACTGGCTGATGGCGATCGGGTATAAAATTCTGGGCGTTAATGAGTGGGCCGTGCGGCTGCCTTCCGCTCTGTCCGCCATCGGGCTCATGTGCCTGGGCTTCTACACGCTGAGGTATTTCGGGGGATCTCCGGCATTCGTCGAGGAGGCCAGCGGTAGGGACAGCGCCACTCCGCCCGCTCTCAAACCGTGGCTTTCCGCCCTGTTGGCAGCGGCTGCGATCGCCTTCAATCCACTCACCATTGTCTGGGGGCGAACCGGCGTTTCCGATATGCTGCTCACCGGCTGCACCGATTCCGCCCTCCTGGCTTTTTTTATCGGCTACGCCCAACCGGCACGACCGGCTGCGCAAGCCCGCTGGTATCTGGCCTTTTATGTGCTGGTCGCCCTAGCCGTGCTCACCAAAGGGCCGGTGGGCGCAGTCCTGCCGGTGCTGGCCATCGGCAGCTTCTTGCTTTACCAGGGCAATTGGCGGCAAGTCCTGCGGGAAATGCGCCCCGCGCTGGGCGTGCCGCTGGTGCTGGCCATCGCGCTCCCCTGGTACATTCTGGTAACACTGGCCAATGGTCAAGCCTACATAAACTCCTTCTTCGGCTACCACAACCTGGAGCGCTTTACCAGCGTGGTCAACCACCACTCCGCACCCTGGTATTTTTACTTTCTGGTCGTGCTGCTTGGCTTTGCGCCCTGGTCAATTTTTTTGCCGGTGGCGATCGGCAGACTGCGCTTTTGGCAGCGAAGCAGCTGGATCGCCTCACCCCGATCGCAGCATCTGGGTTTATTTGCCCTGTTTTGGTTCGCCACCATCTTTGGCTTCTTTACCGTTGCTGTCACCAAACTCCCCAGCTACGTTCTGCCCTTAATGCCAGCCGCTGCCATCTTGGTCGCCTTGTTGGGGGGAGATATTATAACACAAAAAGCGCAAAGCAACAAGTCAGAGAAAAAAATCTTTTCTTTTGACTTTTGCTGGGCGGCGCTAGCCTGGGTGAATGTGGCCTTTTGGGCTCTGGGCGCTGTGGCCTTTTTTTCCGGTGCCCTGTGGCTGAAAGCGGTGGAAGATCCGGCCATTCCCAACCTGTCCGAGGCCCTAGGCAAGTCAGGGTTGCTGGTTTGGGGGGNGGGTGGGGGGGGGGGGGTTTGGGGGCACAGCGGCTGTAGCCGGTGCCGCCTCCCTGCTGGCACGCCAAAAGCGCTGGCTGTTAGGCGTCAATTTGCTGGCGTTCGCAGCCTTTTTAATTGTGGCCGGAATGCCGGGCTACTTGTTCATGGATCGCTACCGGCAGCTGCCCCTGCGGCAATTAGCCCAGACAGTGGTTCAATTCAAGCAGCCTGGAGAGGAACTGGTGATGCTGGGCTTTCCAAAACCGAGCCTGGTATTTTACACCAAACAGCAGGTGACTTTCTACCTGCTGCCGGAAGACGGAATCAACTACATCAAACACCGGGCGGAAGCTCAGCCCAACCCTTCGTCGGTTCTGATACTGGGGTATCCTTCAAAATTTGAACAGGCGGGGTTGCTTCCCAGTCAGTACCAAATTTTGGACAGAGCCGGCGCTTACCAGCTCGTCCGGGTGTCCAAACAAGTCGTTGCTAGACTGTGACGACGCAACCCCAGCTGAGGTGTCAGGGAACCTTTGGGCTTTAGCCCAACTACGAACTTTTGGGCTTTAGCCCAACTACGAACTTTTGGGCTTTAGCCCAACTACGAACTTTTGGGCTTTAGCCCAACTACTACGAACTTTTGGGCTTTAGCCCAACTACGAACCTTTGGGCTAAAGCCCAACTACGAACTTTTGGGCTTTAGCCCAACTACGAACTTTTGGGCAGATTAGAGTCCGACTTGTTATAGCGCTTGCCACTTAGATTAAGACGTAGGACAGGCGTTCCCTCCGATCAAGCGAGACCTTAAGGGTGCGGAGGTTCCGCCTGCCCTACGCCTATACTTAATATCCCAGTGTCCGCGCACTGACTGTCTATTGCTATA
>JALOOK010000510.1 GCA_025454445.1 Oscillatoria sp. Prado101
AAATTCACACTCCAGAGTTTTCGCGCACAGATCCACCAGCTTTTGCAGCAAGCCCAACTCTAAATCCAGGTAGGCTCGCGAAGAAAGCACTTCCAGAGGCAAACAGTCTGGAGATAGAGATGGGGAACCCAGACGCTCTAGCAATTTCACCCGCGCTACTATTATATCCGGCAGCAGCACTTCTGCAAACGGCAGCGGATTTTTAGGCTCAGTGGTAATTAAGCATTGTGAGTTGCGGTAGCGGTTATACGTTGTTTGAATAACCTCCCGCAAAGTTTCTGCCCAACTGGGCAAATTTTCGCAATCAGCAACCGGCAGACTTCCCAGTGCCGGTGCGATTTGATCCACATCCAGCCCATCCCACACCAGCCGCTTTTGAAACTTGTCCCAGTTTCCCTTAGCAATCACCTGACACCACTGGGCTAGCCGCGTCTGGACTTGCTGTTCATCCACTGCACCGGCACTCTTCCCCAGTCGCTCCGATAAATAGCTCGCCCGGGCAACAATCTCTGCTAATTCCGCGTTTGTTACTGTCATTTTGGCCAATCGCCTTCTCCTTACTAATTAACCCAAGTTGCTACGAGCGCAGTGAGTCAGGTCAGATCCCCCCCTAGCCCCCCTTAAAAAGGGGGGGAACATCTCAAAGCCCCCCTTTTTAAGGGGGGTTGGGGGGATCGAGATGCCAAGACCTTGTAAATAGCAACTTGAGTTAATTATAACTTAAGTTGCTACTTAAGGAGGCGTCGCCGACAAAACGGCGTTCCCAGCCTGAGGCTGGGAACGAGGGGAAGGGGGGGAACATCTCAAAGCCCCCCTTTTTAAGGGGGGGAAAGGGGGGATCGAGATGCCAAGACCTTGTAAATAGCAACTTTAGTTAATTATATCTTGTTACTATATCTCTGGGTGGGGCAAGAAACCGGGTTTCTGGAAGAAACCCGGTTTCTCAGCTTTCACTCACTTTAAGGATTCAAGAAGTCCAAATGCTCACCAGCTACCTGGCGCAACTCTTGGGGAGTGCCTTGCATTTTAAGCCTGCCCTTTTCCAGAAACACAATCCAATCCGCCCGCTCAATCACTCTGGGCCGGTGGCTAATTATAATTGTAGTTTTTCCCCGCCTGTAATATAATAGCTTATCAAGCACCTGAGATTCTGTCAAGGGGTCGAGGGCAGCGGTGCATTCATCCAAGATCAGCACCGGCGGGTTAGTGACAATTCCCCTGGCGATGGCCAATCTCTGCTTTTGCCCCCCCGAAATATTCGCGCCGAATTCCCCCAAGACAGTTTGATACTTATCGGGGAGAGCGCTGATAAACTCATCAGCACCGGCAATATGGCAAGCCCGCACAATTTCCTCAAAAGTGACAGCAGGATAGCAAAAACGGAAATTGTCAATAATCGACCTGCTCCAAAATTGGGGTTCTTGGGGAACGAGCACCACCTGCTGTCTCAGACATTCCAGAGACAAGTCTTGCCGGTTGTACATGCCAAAGCGAATATTGCCAGAATTCAAAGGGTATAAACCGGCAATCAGTTTCGCCAGAGTGCTTTTTCCGCAGCCTGATTTGCCAATCAGGGCAGTAACTTTGCCCCCCGGTATCGTCAGGGAGAAATCCTTGAGCAAGTCAACCCTGCCGGTGTGGTGAAAATTGAGATTGGTGCAGGTGATGTCCGTACTGCCATAAATAGCTGCCCAAGGCTTTTTCTCCTCGTTTTCATCTTCTGCTGTGGCGTCGATAACTTCTGTGAGGCGCTGCATCACAATCTGAGCGGTGATAAATTCATCAGCCAGCCCGATGGCCGAACTCAGGAAGCCGAGAAAGTTGCCACTCATGCCGTTAAATGCCAGCAGCTGACCGATGCTTAATGTCCTGCTAATCACTAAATAGCTGCCCAACCACAGTAAGGCAATATTCGCGAGATTGGAAAGAATGCCCGTGATGGTACTGCTGTAAAGTCCTAGCTTCATCGAACTCCAGCCCAAGTTGGCTAGCCGGCCATAATTCGTTTGATATTCCTGCCAAGCTTGTGGAATGGCGTGGGTGGTTTTCAGAATTTGGACGCCGCGAAAGGTTTCCACGAGAAAGCCTTGGTTTTCTGTGCCCAACACAATACCCGCGCGAGTTTTCTGGCGCAAAGCCGGCAGAAACAGCAGGTTGACTCCCGTGACAGTGACAAAAGCCGCCAGGGAAGCCAGGGTGAGCTGCCAGCTGTAGAATACCATCAAAGCCAAAGAAACGACAGCGATAAAAAATTGACTGGGCAAACCGAGGACAATTTGGGAAACTAGCCGGTGAATGGCGTTAACATCGCCAATGCGGCTGACAACCTCTCCGCTGCGACGGGCTTCAAAGTAACTTAAAGGCAAACGCAGGAGTTTGTATCCATAATCCAATATCAGCCCTAATTGCAGCCGCTGGCTGAAGTGACCGATCAGGTGAGATTGTACCAGTCCAATCACACTCTTGAACAGGTTCATGGCAATCGCGCCAATGGCCACAGTGGTCAGCAACTGCGTGTCGCCCCGCACCAGCACGTCATCCGTGAGCAATTGCGTCATCAGCGGGGAAACCAGGGAGAGAAGTCCGACGGCAATGTTGATTAAAATGGCCTCAGCGATTATAGCGCGATAGGGCCAGACTCGCGCGATAAACCGGCCAAACCCGCCAACTTTATCTTCCGGTTGCTGGTAGAACCGGCTTTCGTCTGGCTGTAGCAGCAGCATGATGCCATTGGCCCAACCGGCCATTAATTCCGCCCGGCTCAGGTGCCTAATGCCGGCAGCAGGATCTGCAATTATATATTTTTTTCCTTTTTGCCCGTACAGCACCACCCAGTGGTAGCCTTTCCAGTGTATGATGGCGGGCAGCGGGACTTCACTGAGCCGGTCGATCAGTTCAGGAGTCGCCCTGACTTGGCGGGCGTTGAATCCCAGCGCTTCTGCCCCCCGCCTCAAACCCAGCAGGGTAGTGCCGGCTGAGCCGGTGCCGGCTGCTTCCCGCGTGCGATTCAGGCTAGTGGTGCGTCCATAGTATTTGGCAACGGTGGCAAGACAAGCCGCACCGCAGTCTTCTTCACTGTGCTGTAAAACAGTCGGGTATCTCATCAGGAGGCATGAACCGCTTGCTACGCCTTGCTTTACCAGCATAGCGTTCCGCTCGCAGGAAATTACTGACATTACTGACAGTCGCAATCCGCCTGTCTCTCACCCTGTCCGTGGCCAGCCGGCAGTCCGGGGTAGGCCACCGGCCAACTCCAGCAAACTACTGAGACGTGGCAGCGACTTTACAAAAGTTTCAATAAATGGGACAATGCCTTCAAAGAATCTTTATGAAAGCTATACGGGAGCTTTACATAAAAATACTAACAATGCGAGCCGAGAGTGTGTATAATATATAGAGTCAGATAGCAGTCCTCATCAGGGTTACTACCGAAACTCTATTCTGAAAAGTACCACATGAATAAAAGAGGAGATTTTGGCCATGTCTCAAACAACTATCGCCCACCTGGTAGCAGCGGCTGACCGCGATCAAGCTCTGCGTCAGAAACTGCAAGCCGCCGTCACCCCAGAGAATTTAGTCAAAATTGCTGCCGAGCATGGCTATGAGTTTAGTACAGAAGACCTCATAGCGCTCATCCAAGAGCAAATCGAAGCCCAAAAAGCCAAGTCCAGCGCCTTTGACTCACTGACGGAGGATATCAGTGAT